>JAOMSY010000001.1 GCA_028355575.1 Francisellaceae bacterium
TTAGTGAGGAAGTTGAAAATTCAATTCTAAATTTAGCACCATTTCAATGCGATTTTAGGATAATCAAAGAGAATGGGAAAATTGCTTATCTAGCAGCAAGAGCGAAAGTGTTTAGTGCTGAACAAGAAGAAAATACTTCATTAACAGGCGTCTGTTGGGACGAAACACAAAAACAACAACTTGAAGAAAAAATTGCTGACGCGGAAGGCCGAAAAATAGCCATGGATGGTATTACAGACGGTTGGTGGGATTGGGATCTTGAGACAGATGAAGTCTATTTTTCACCAAAATTTAAGGAAATGTTTGGCTATCTAGATCATGAAATTCAAAACAAATCGTCTTCATGGTACGAAATTTTGCACCCAGATGATATTGCTCGAGCAGAAGAAAATCTTGATAAACATATCGCGAGTGATGCGAAATATCCCTACTTCCAAGAGCTAAGATATCTTCATAAGAATGGAAGTATTATATGGGTAATATGTCGCGGAAAGGCGATTAGAAACCCACATGGTAAATTTACCCGCATGATTGGCGTTCATACTGATATCACACCGCTTAAATTTGCCCAGGAGAATCTCGAAAGACTTGCTAATTTAGATCAGTTGACATCCATTCCTAATCGAGCTGCACTAAATCAACAATTAATATTTGAATTAGATCGTGTTAAAAGAACAAAACATCAGCTTGCAGTCTTGTTCATTGATATTGATAACTTTAAATGGATAAACGATGAAAAAGGGCACCATACAGGTGATTTAACTTTAATTGGTGTTGTTAATCGTCTTAAGAAAGAGCTAAGGGATTCTGATTATCTTGCTAGACTAGGTGGTGATGAATTTGCAATTATTATATCGAATGTCGAAAATAATACACAACTTGAGTTATTTTCTAATAGGATACTTCAATTATTTAAAAAACCTTTCGTTATTGAATCTGAATCGCTCTATGTGACCTTAAGTATTGGCATTTCAACATTCCCATCTTGCGGATCAATGCCAGATGAGTTAATTCAAAAAGCTGATACGGCCATGTATAAAGCAAAAGCATCGGGTAAGAATAATTTTGCTCACTTTACAGATGAAATTGATATTGAGTTACAGAAACAGAAAAAATTAGAGATGGCACTTCGGTTTGCATTAGAAAAAGATGAGCTATCACTTGTTTTTCAACCACAAATTAGTTTGCTAGATAATAGCATTTGGGGTGTTGAGGCACTCTTGAGATGGCACAATCCAATATTAGGCACCATCCCGCCTGATGAGTTTATTCCGTTGTCTGAGATGATACGTATGATCAAACCAATTGGTGAATGGGTGATAAAAGAAACCTTGCGTCTGTATCATACCCATTTAAGGCCAGTAAACCCTGATTTAGATATTGCAATTAATGTTTCTACTGCTCAATTGATTGATAATGATATCCAGCTACTACTCAAAAGTGAGATTAATAAATACAAGTTAGACCCTAAAAATATCACCATTGAAGTGACAGAAACTCAACTAATACAAAATATGTCTGAAACCACAAACACCTTAAAAATGATTTCTGATATGGGTATTAAAATCGCTCTTTATGATTTTGGAACAGGCTACTCTTCAATGAATTACCTAGAATTGCTCCCTGTGGATTTAATTAAAATTGACCGTGGTTTTATCAGTCGAATTAATCACGATGAGCACAAAAAATCGGTTATCTCGGGTGTGATTTATTTAGCGCATAGTCTTAATATTCCTGTATTAGCAGAAGGGGTAGAATTGGAGTCTCAAGCATCTCATATTAAACAACTTGACTGCCAATATGCTCAGGGTTACTTATATTCAAAGCCATTGGCCATAGATGGTGTAAAATCCTTACTTTGTGAATGAATATTGAGTTATGATAATTGTCGGTTTCATAGTTAATCACTATATTTGCAATTGTTATCCTGTAATATTATTTAGATATATTTCAATATGTCTTTCTGTTGCAGAGCAAGTCGTTAATGTTTTCGATTGTTGATACGATTGCATAATCCGAAATGTCGGATTAACTAGAATATGATATTATCCCAAAAAATTTATTTCTTTCAGACACAAAAAAGCCAACATTACGTTGGCCTTAAGATTTAAGTTAGGTCTTACACTAACTTGAGGAGTAGCAAATTCATTATACCTGAGTTATCTTAACGTAATATTAATAAATAAAGATTAATCCTTTAATCTTGAGTGGGTATTGGATTATTAGTTAATTCTAATCTTAAGGAGATGGCTTTAGATACAATAGTTGTGATAATTCAGTTTGTTGTTTAAGACTGAATTGTTCATTAAATAAGTAGCCAGAGCCGATATCTTTAAGGTTTACAATACATCTATCTAGTTTTTGTATGTAGAATTCAATTAATTCAAGAGTCTTATCTTGTTGACTAAGGCCTTGTAAAGAGCTTTTCTTGTGGGCCAGTAAATCTGATTTTTTTTGTAGAATTTTACTAAGCTGCGTGTTTAGACTCTGTATGTTAAATGATTGTTTGTAGTAGGTTTTTAGAATATTCTGAGATGTTTCGTGTACTAATTCGTTAACCGCTTCATGTTCTATTATACAGGTGGCATTATTGTAATGGCGCTTGAATATAAATACTTCCGCGAATAGGTAAATAGCAACACCAGCAAAAACAGCGATGAGTCTATTTAAGAATAAGCTAAATTCTCCATAAAAAGGAGGGTTCATATATGCATAGTTTGTGCCAATAAATAAAGTAGTCATCATAATCATGTATTTATATTTGTCAGGATCAAAGGCGACATAAGCATAAAAGAAGATAATGACAATAATCAAAGGAATAAGAATTAATGGGAAGTGTCTAATAATTTCACTAGAAATAACCGTTAGAAGTAAGCCTGCAATGGTGCCAAGCATTCTTTGTTTAGATTTATCAATGGTCATCCCTGGTCTAAATGGCCCAATAATCGCGAGTATTGAAATTGGGATCCAGGTCGCTTGTGGCCATTCTAGAATTTGAGCAAGAAAAAGTCCAAATGCGATAATGGCGGAGACATGAAATATACGTTTGTTTAGCAGTTTTTCGTACATATAACTTTCCAACTACTAAATAGGTCTTGAATTGTATGTTTAACTTTAAGATTATTTTCTGACAGTGTATTGATTGAGAGGTAATCTTTTAGCGATTTAATGCTTTCATATAATTGGGTTACATTGGCTTTATATTGAGAAAACTCAGATGAACTGATGTTATGTCGTATGTATGAGTCTGTAATATAATTTAATTCCAACATTTTTTGCGTGAACTGGTTCAGTTGTTCAGCATATGGTTTGCTTTGAAGTAAAGGTAAAACATTTTGTGCAGCAAGTAAGTGGCGGGAATACGTTTCAAATTCAACTTGGTTATTTTTAATCGACCTCATATGCGCTTCTATGCATCGTAACATCATACTATGCCAACATCTAAAATAGAGGTTTGGGAAAAATTTATGTGCCCAGAAACCGATAGTAGCAAATTGGAAGTAATAAATGATTTCATTGAACATATTGTTTAGAGAAGCTGGCTTAATGGGGCTTTCTAAAGACATCACACCCATTAAAAAAATAAGACTAACGACTGAGAATAATGCTGGTTTTTTTTTGAGTGCAGTGTATAGGATATAAGCCCAAGAAAAGGCAACAAGTATGAACCATGTTTTAATGTACCATATCATCGCAAATACACTTAAGCTGAAAATTGCTAGTACAACAAATAATAGAATAACGCTGTCTTTTTGTTTTTGAGTATTCAAACTTGGCATTTCGGCAAGTAATGGGCCGATAATACCAACTACCATATATAATGTTGGCGGGGATGGTAGCTCAAAGAATAGGTTAACCATGAAGAAAATAACTGTAATATAAACCGTCTTAATTGACAGCAATCTTGTATACCAATATGGGTCAATCTTATCGAAACAACTATTGACCTTGAACATAGACATAAGTGCTCATTCCTGGTAGTAGCGGATATTCTTCATCTAGATCATCGATACGAATTTGGATGGGAAAACGTTGTGGCAATAGCAACCATTTATTCTCATTTTGAATAAACTGAGATTTTTCTCCAGGAACAATGGCTTGGCGTTGTACAGATGAGAAACTAGACATGACAGTTCCATGATAAATTTTTTCGAACAAATAAGTTCTTGGGTAAATAAGTACCTTGTCCCCTTCACGTATATCACCAATATCGGTTTCTATCATATTCGCTTGTACGAAGGTTTCGCTGGTGTCAACGTATAAGAACAGTGGACTTCCAGGCGCAACGGCCAAACCATTAGATGCATACATGTTTTGAAGATAACCATCAGTTTGTGCATAAACCACTGTGTGTTCTAATTTATCTTTGGCTAGTTCTTGTGAGGCTTTGAATGCTCTTACATTTGCTTTGTCTTGAGCTAACGCTGCTTGCTGAACTTCAACTTCTTTTGCTAACGAAGCAACCTCATTTTTTTGAGATTGAATATTATATTCAAGTGATTTTAGTTCTAGAATTGTAATTGCTTTGCTAACATTTTGAGCCGATTTTTGTTGGTATTCATATTCCATTCTGGCTAACTGGTCTTGTGAGGCTTTTAATGTTAGCTGGGTGGCTTCAATACTTTTTTGCAAGGTGATGAGTCCTAAGCTTGCTTGCTCATATTCTGCAGAGGCCATTTCATAATTCAGCTCATATGTTTTAGGTTTAATTTTGAGAATTTTATCCCCTTTGTTTAATTTCTGGCCATTGCGAACATAAATCTCATCTACGTAGCCGTCAACTAGGGCTGCAACTTGAATACGATTATTAAAAATGAAAGCATTATCAGTTACTGCAAATAGATATGTAAGAAAGTAACAACAGGTTACAAATGCGGCAATAATAAAAATAACCGTTGCAAAATTTAGTTTTTTAATCGTATTTGATAGCTTCATGATTTTTCTTCCACCTTATCTTTGTCTTTAGGTGTTCCATATAAATAGCCACCACCAAGTGCACCATATAGTTTAACTAATGTGGCAAGCTGTTCTAATTTAGTACTGGTTAAGTCAAGTTGCATTGTCAGTAATTCTATTTCTGAGCCAATGATCATTTCGTAGCTGATCAATCCTTGTTGATATAGCGCTTCTTTTAACGAAGTGGAAGTAAGTTGGGCTTGGTAGGCCTCTAAGTCAATATCCATTTTATTTTTAACGCCTTCGTTGTCAGCTAGCGCATTGTCGACATCATGTAAGGCGCTATTAACTATTTCTTGATATTGAATAACAGCGGCAGAATAATATGAATTGGCGACGCCAACATTCCCGATCATTTCAGGGCTGACAGTCCAGTCTGCAAAGGCAGAAAATGTACTCTGTTTACCGCTAATATTTTCATTTGTAATGCTATCTACACTGCTTTTTGAACGTGCATAGAAATAGTTCAAGCTAACGGTGGGTAATAATGATGAAGAAGCTACTTTTATACCTGCGTTTGATGCTTTTAGTTGCGCTTCTGCTTGAATAATATCGGGACGTGAGGCTATGACATTTACGGGTAAATTTCCTGGAACAACTTGGTTTGGATTAATGTTTTTAAATTTTGATTTATAATCAACCGAGCCAGGCGCTTTACCCAATAATGCTTTTATGGCATTTTGTGATGATATTAAGTTACTTTTTGCAATAGCAAGCTGACCTGCAACCATACGTTGCTGTGAGAGGATGTCTGACACACTGATTTGCGTTGCCAGCCCTTGCTTATCCATATTCCGCGTTATTTCAAGTAACTCTGAATAGTCTTTGTCTAGTTGTGTCATGGTTTTGATTGCTTCAACTTGCGCCAAATATGAGAAATAAGCCATGACAACTTGGCTTGTTATGGCTAAACGCACGTTAAGCTGGTTCGCTTTTGCTACTTCTAGTTCAAAGCCGGCTTGTTTTTGACGTGCATAAGTTCTGAATAAATTAATAGTGTAACTAGGTAAGATTGCCAAAAATCCGCCAGTGGCAGCAATGGCACCTACACCACCTATATTAGCAATGGTTGTATCATTCTGGCCATTAAGGTATCCACCAAATAGACTAACAAAGGGTAGCCAGCCTAGTTTAACTGCGCTTAATTTTTTTTCAGCCGATTCGATGTTTGATAAGGCTAATTTTATTGAATTATTTTCTGTGAGAGCTGCTTGTATTAAACTATCTAGTTCTGGATCATCAAATTTTTGCCACCAAGCCAAGTACGGCAGGTCAACTGTATTCTCAGTTACTTGTGAGTTATTGCTGTTCCAATTTTCAGGCATATTTGTCTTAGGTTTTTCATACTCTGGGAAGAAATATGAGCAGCCCATAAGCAGCATTGTTAGAACAAATATCGTTAATTTTTTTGTTGCTTGCATTTTCCACATAAAAAGTTATTTCAAATGTAAGCGTAGAACAGAACATGCATATTTCAAGTGTCAAAAAATCATTTCAATGTAATTTTTAGACTAGTTATGTATCCGTACGACTATAAAAATCTTCTTAACCTTTTGTGGCTTATTAATAAATATAGGAATTAGGCTTTATTCTGGCACTTTATAAAACTTTCCAAAGCCTGCCCAGGTTGTTAATTTTTTATATAGCAGGGCAAGTAAAATTGCGCCAACTATGCAGATAATTGCAAATATACCAATAACATAACTGAATTGATGCGATTGCTCCATAGTACTTTTTCCAGTAGCGCTTAACATCCAATCTGAAAGTAATACACTAAAAGCAGCGGTGCCGCCAACAATAATAAAACCAATGGAAATGAGTACGCCATCTAAACCATCTGTGGCGCATTGTCCAGCTAAAGCGCTCCCAACAGAGCCCGTGAATATTTCACCAATAGCACAAAAGAAGATAGCTAGAATAATAAAATAAACACTTATCCCTTGGTAATCACTATGGTGAAATCCATAAACTACGATACACATGCCTATGCCCAGAGATGTGATACCAATAATTGTTCGTAAAACGCCATTGAAGTGAATCCCCTTTTTTTCTAGTGCTATTAATAAAAAGGTTACCAATGCGCCGAGGAAAATAATAACTCCTGAATCAACGGATATAATCCACTGGATTGGAATATTATGCATAGTGGCAACTGAGTTCATTAAATCTACAAAGCCAGTTGCTGTATAGATATTATAGCCTGTCCAAAAAAGCATAGAAAAAAGACTCACAATGGTAAAGGTGATGAGTTTTTTTCTAGCGTCACCTGAGCGTGTGACACATAAATATACAAGGAATAAAATCGTCCCAGCTAATGATATGTCTATAATAATGTTGATAATGTTTGCGATTTGCACAAATAAAACCAATATAATGCAGGTTAATACGCCTACCGCAAAGAGCTTTAAAAAGCTTTTGCCTTTCTCTAATTTGCTTCTTTGGGCAAGCTCCCATGCAGCTGTGCCTTCAAGACATTCTGCGCGATTATAGAGTGTTAATACAAAAATTAATAAGATGAATGATAATACTGCACCAATTCTAAAAACAGCTGCATATCCAATAACATTTGCATAACCTGAGATAATGCCAGCGGCAAAGGCAAAAGCATTCATAATGACATAATTTAATAAGAAGATATTAAAGCGTCCTTTAAAGTTACGATTCATTGTATGTGACAGAACACAAAAATTTTGGGATACAGCAAAGACCATACCCGTTCCATACATTGCTGTACCGATTAATAGGGTGGGTAAGGATGAAAAAGATAGAATAAAAAAGCCTAAAGTCTGAAAAATACCTGCGACAATTAACGACTCTTTGTAACCCCATCTATCAGAAAGTTTTATAACAAAAATTGGTATGATTGAACCCATTGACCATATGACAGAATATAGGGCATTTCCAAAATGCTCTGACTGGCCAACACCATGAATAGAGTACAAAACAATATTATAAATGAGAAACATTTGTACGGCTAAATATACGGCCATATACATTATTGGGTACTTAACCGATTTTGATTTAATATTCTCCATGAATTCCCTTTGCTTTGTTTATAGAATGTTCACTAAAGTTGCGCATTATAGATGCTGTAAAATTAAAGTAGTATTAACTTTGGCCCATCTATTTTAACAAAATAGCTTGGTTATACTCAGTATCGTTCTAATTATAGTGTATTTAACCAAGATTCAAGTCGGTCGCAACCTAAAACTAAACTAGACATATATTTTTGAATAATTGACTTTTCTATGTCGCCATTTTGATATGCTTTTAAGGCTTTTGGGCCATCATAATCTGTTGTGGCTACTCTGCAGGTAAATTCGTTTATGTCTCGATAAAAGTCTTCTCCAGGAAGCAAAGCCACTTGCGTTTTATCTAATATTAAGTCAACAAGTTGTTTGTTGGTTGTAATATTTAATTCGTGAAATACTTTAGAATAGCTCTCAAAACTTGGGAATAAATAAAATGCACCTTGTGGGCTAGGGCAGGAGAGTCCCATTTTTATAAAGCGCTGGTGTAGGTATTTACCAGCGATTTCATGAACTTTAACACAGTCAGACAAATAGGGTTTTATTTCATTATATTTGCTGTAAGCGGTTAATGCTGCAAATTGAATCGGGCTTGATACACAACTAAAGGTTTCACTAATCATTACCTTTAAAGCTTGATACAGATTATTCATTTTAGTTGGGATTAGACAAACACCCAGTCGATAGCCACCCGCTGAAAATAATTTTGATAATCCGCCCGTTACAATAGTGCCTTCAGGATAGTAGTGAGCGATAGATGTGTGTGGTTTATTGGTAAAATTAATATTGGCATATATTTCGTCTGAAATGACAATGATATTCATTTTCTTACACATAACCGCAAGTTTCTCTAATAACTGTTGAGGATAAACCGCGCCAGTTGGGTTATTTGGACTGTTTAAAATTAATATTTTTTGACTACTCAATCCGATATCTTGTCCAATTTTTCGACAGGCTTCTTCTAATGCTTCAGGCTGTAAACAATAGTTATCTGATTCGTGAGTATGTAAAATATGATGTTCTTTATTCAGAAGCGTTGCTTGTGGTGCATAACTTACCCAGCTTGCTGCGGGTATTAATACTGGACCGGATAACATATAAAGCAATTGGAATAATAGTTCTTTACTGCCAGGGCCAATTAAGACGTTATTGCTTGAATAGGTATAGTTAAATTCATTTTTATAATAACTAGCTACCGCTTTACGCAATTCAGGTAAGCCTGCGCCAGGTAGATAACTTTTTTCATTAGCGTGAGCTCTTAGACTTTCTTGTATTAGCTGTGGTACTTCAAATGGCGCTTGACCAAAGCCTAAGTGCGTAACTGTTTTTCCTTGGTTGCGTAGTGATTGAGCTTTTTGGTTAATTGCGAGTGTTGCAGACTCTTTAACGAGTCCGATTTGGTTATTAATTTTTACCATGTTTAATCCTTTATATCTGGGCAGAAACATTATGACTTACTATACGAGTGTACTTAATTTATTTGCTGTATGTGAAACAAGTTGCTGTGGTAATTTAGATGATCTGAAATTTATAAAAATAATCGATATGCTTTATCTGCATAATTTAAATTTATGAGAGAATGTTAATGAATAATGATATGTCTACAGGCGTGTTACGACAGCGAAGAAATTTATTACTATTATGTGCTATTTTAGCCTTCTATAAAATGGCTGATGTGGATTTAGGGTCAGCCTCTTCATTAGTTAATGCGACACCGATATCTGTTTCTATTGGCATAAAAAATATCAGTGCTATCTATTGGGGTTTATTAGGCTTAACGTTCTATTTTTGGGTTCGATACATCCAGTATTTTTTCGCATTTGTATACCCTGAAACAACGAATTATATTAAAAATATCTATTATGCATCAGCAGAACTGTATTTAATAAAAAGTAATTTGTTAAGTGCTGAAGAGTTAAGAGAATTAGAAAATCTTTCAAGCCTGCTAAAGCAAAGAATTCTAGCGACTAAGCTTCAAGAGAATTCTATAAGTAGTTCAAAGCATACGTTTTGGATGTTAAGAACCATAATCAAATTTATGTTTTTTGATCCCTACATATTAAACTATTGGATGCCTTTGATCTTGCCAGTTGGTGCGATGATTTATTTTCTTGTCTAAGCTTTGTAACTAAATTGAGTTTGGATTTAATTTCGATTGGCTGTTATCTACAGTCTGTTCAATTTGTTGGTTAGGGGTATGTGCTCGGGTAGATGCATCACTTTTAACTTTAAAGCTAACAAACACAATAATGACAATTATAATTAAGGTCAAAATAAGAAAAATAATATTCCTACGCGACATTGGTATACCTATATTCAAATATTTTACTTAGTAAATAATATACCAAGTTTTTTGCCAAGTACTAATTTTTATCCTTAATTTCACTTTAAGATTAAATATATTTAATTGTGTGAATGTATTTTTACATTTCAAAAATAATAACGAAGTAGCGTTATTTGTAAATCAGAATGACTTGAGCTATACAGTTAATCATTACAACGTGAGATGACGTGTTTATGTTCAAAAAAATAATGCTGTTTTTTGTTGGGTGTACATTTGCTAATTATGTGTCTGCTGCCGAAACTCAAACGTTAATTATTCCTGATAGCGTTAAAACCCCAGGTGGTAGTAATCTTGGTTATGTTCTGGTGGGTGAGAATACTAAGCTATTTAAGCTTTCAGCAGCGCCTGTTACCAAAACTATTTTTGATGATAAAGTAAACTTAATTGAAAATGACGTACCCAAAGGTGCAAGGTACACTGGCCCAACCCTTCCTCAGCCTGTCAAAAAGCAAATTATAAATGGCTTGGGATACAATGGCTCAATTCCTGGTCCAACCATTATTGTAAATGAAGGGGATATCATAAGAGTGGTTTTCACTAATCATTTAGACCAGCCAACTACGGTGCATTGGCATGGTATTATTTTGCCTAATGACATGGATGGTGCCGGTGGCACAGATGTTCCTGTGGTTATGCCTGGTGAGTCAACTGTTTATGAATTCCCTATTGTAAATAAGCCTGGTACATATGCATATCACAGTGGTTTTAATGATACAAAACAAGTTATCTCAGGATTAAGGGGAATTTTTATTGTTCTACCCAAAGAGGGTAATGATGTTAAAAATGATTTTGCCATCATGTTACAAGGCTGGCCAGTGCTTGGTAATGGCGGTGAAACTATTAACACCATGAGCATGGCTAATAAGTTTTTTACATATAACAGCCTAGCTGCACCCAATTTCCCTACGTTGCATGCTCCTTATGGTGAAAAAGTGAGAATACGTTTTGCGAATATGTCTGCAGATGTTGCACATCCTATTCATCTACATGGGTATAGTTTTAACATTACAGGGACAGAAGGTGGCCCAATTCAGTCTTCTGCTCAATGGCCTGCTGCCACAGTTGCAACTGCACCTGGGCAAACACGGAATATTGAATTTGTTGCCAACAACCCAGGAATATGGCGATTACATTGCCATATACTGCATCATATTGTTAATAATCCTAGTTATTATGCGGATAAAAAAGGTGTTGTGCCAATTGGCGGCATGTATACATATTTAATTGTTGATTCGCCTAAGAAAAAAGCTGATTTAACTAATGCACTTCCTTGGGTTAAAAATGATGATTGGTCTAATTACAAAATATATAAACCATAAAAAATATATTTAATTGCTCTCGGCTGATAATTGAGGAGAGAGGTCATTATCAGCCGAGGCAACTGACCATAATAATTCATAGGTTATGAGAATATATATTATGTTTAATGCCAGGTTACCAATGTTTCTGTAAATAGCAGAAACAAAAAAGCCAACCTGTTGGTTGGCTTAAGATTTAAGTTAGGTCTTACACTAACTTGAGGAGTAGCAAGTTCATCATAACTGACTTTTCTTAAAGTATTCTTAAAAAAATTAATATATTGGGGTTTTTTAGCAGTAAAAATATTACTTTGATTTAGTTCTGTAGCCCTAGACAATGGGAAGTTTATCGGCATTGCTTCAATTATTGAGCTGACACTTAATAGCTGTCCCTGAAAAAGCAAAATCTAATCATTATAAGGGTTTCACTGCCGGTTTGGCGATTAGAGAAATTAGGCGTGTTTAATATGATATTTCTCTGGAAAAGGGTTCTTTGGTCTGAATATTATAAACTGATCAGTTTGAATCGCATAGTGTGCTGGGTTTCTAGGAAATAATATAACTGATTGATATTAAAGTATAAATATATGGCGGAGAGAGGGGGATTCGAACCCCCGATACGTTTTACCGTATACACACTTTCCAGGCGTGCGCCTTCAGCCACTCGGCCATCTCTCCATTAAGGGGTGAGATTATAGCTAATGATTATTAAGCTGTCTATCAAATAGCATTTGTTTTAAAGGAGTGGGTGGTTGGTTAAGCACCATTGTAGGTCGAAGAGGTAGATGTCTTATAAAACTTAATATGTTGGTAAGTAAGAATCATGTGTATAAGATTTGTCACAATTTAGTCAGCTAGAAAGAGTTAAATATGTATATTTACTATAATCTTACTGGGTTAAATGGTTAGGTGGGAATACATGCGTTTACATAAATTAGCTTTTTTTACATCATTTGTTGCAGTAATTTCTGTTGTACAAATATCTTTTGGCGGTAACGCCAAGCCAACTATATTTGATGCAAAAATAATTAACGAAAGTGGTCAATCGCTATATATTACTAAGGGTGCATTACCCGATGCGACGCATTTGAAGATAGCGAATCCAATGTTTTGTCCCTCATTTATCAGTCAAGAAAAACAACAGCAGTTGACCTGGAATTTAGAGCCTTCGCTTTATCCCGCAAAGGGTCAATCAACAGGTGTTATTCTTCATTTTTATACTTCAAGCTCATCCTCAACAACACCTATACCTAGTCAGAGTGATTTATGTCCTTCGGTATGTGGTATTACGGGTAAACCAGATTGCACGCCAAAAACTAAAGGTTTACCAGAAAATGGTAAGGCAACACCACCAAATGGTGCCCTCATTTCATGTACAAATGCTGAAGGCTATATCAAGTACGGAGGAATGCAATTGCCAGGTTATAACCCAGGTATCATTACCATTAAGTCAGATGGAAAAGATGGTTTATTGTGTACATTGAACCCTTATACTTATCTAAATGAACCTATACCTTATAGGCAGCTTAATGTCGGTCAAAATTACTTGCCGCCAATTGGTTCAAAAATAAAAGGTGTTAGGCCCACAGTAAGTACTGCCTTAATAAATTTAATGGCCTATATGGGTAATGATAACGGTCAAACGCCCTTAACATTAACTTATACAGTAGCATCAGGAAGCAATAGTGAAAAATTAATTAATATACCAACAGATGATGATTTTAAGAATGAAACATCTGGCCCAAACCCCAGTGCTTTATTGCAAATAAAAAATGGGCAAATCTTTGTACAGCATAATATTGCAGCTGATAATTCTGGTTTTACAATCACTTATTCATCTTTGGCAAAAGAGTTTGGGTGTGGCCAGAGTGGGAATAATGGTGGAAGTAGTTCGTTTTGTACATCTTTCTTAGATCCAATGACGCAAAAACCAGTGCCAAACAAATATGTACTTTGGCCAACTGTATCAGCAGAAGTTCAAGCTTTTCCGGCAAGTGTTGCTGATAAATCTGAAGGAGAATTAAAACCTTGTCCAGATTATAATAGTGCTGGTAAATGTAGCATTTCACAAACATTTCCAATTGTCATATCTGATACACTAAGGGCAAAAACTGTATCTGAAATTACCAACGAGCGAATGTTAAGTTTAATTGAAGCTAAGAAGGTACAAGATGTTTCAGGTAATCCATCAGCAACATGGTTAGCAAAAGGAACAACAGATCAGCCAAGTCCATTGTTAAGTCCAGATGGTGCTGATGCTGTTAATGCAACACCGCAAAATTACTTGTCAGTCGCCATGACAGTTTCGGATGTTTCAGCATTTAATAAGTCACCAGTCAGTTTAACGAATTATTTTGTTCTGCCACATAATCAGAAATCATCTATTACGTATAGTTTTGATTCAAGTTATCTACAAGTTGATCCTGATACATGGAAAAATTATCAGGCGTCATCGCAACCTATTACTGGCAGTGAGCCGCTTGTCCATATAACAGGAGTAGGGCAGGTAAGTGTGATTCCTTGTAATCAGAAAAATTCAAATGCTTGTTTGTCAGCAGGACCTTTTTCAATTTCAGGTGATAGTTTGAAATTAGATAGTACAAAAGCGCTCTCTGAAGGTGTCTATCAAATTAATATTCGTGCGAATGATTTAAATGGTAGTTCGGCGTTTAACACATTTTATATTTATGTCAGTCAAGATGGCACCACATATAGCCAATGGCAATCAGGTATATTGCCAGACTTTAATGTTCTACATTATTCAGCAGGGCAGAAGTTTGGCACGGCATATCTCTATACATCATATGATTTCACCAAGTCTTATGCTCGCACAGATTGGGTAAACAGCATTAAAAACTTGATGGATGATTTGGGTGAGGCGAATGACAAATATCAAGCAAATATTATGGATGCGTTTGTTGATGTTAATAATTTAAGCTTTAGAGGTATGCAAGGATTCTGGCCTGTGGATACTTCTGTGAGTAATTATCAGCAAGGGAACGTTGTAAATACGATTCAGCCAAACCAGATGATAACAAATTTGTCTGATACGACTTCTGAGCAGCCAGTTTATATGCTGTCAGAATTGCAAAATAGTTTATCGTCTTTTTCAGGGCAAGGTAATAACCCGTCTGTCGCATTAACGGTATATCCTTCGAATAATTTAAAAGCAAATTTTGCTGGATTTAATGAACAACAAAGGCATATTTTTGCTGATATGAGTATTATTCCTGCGCTAAATACAGACGTAGTGAATGGTATATCAGTTGACTTGGAAGGTGGCTTAAACTCAGTTGGTGATACTCAGTTTTATAAATTAGTTGCTGATAAGTTGGCTTATCAAGGTAAATGGTTCAGTTATTTTTATTTTATTACAGTGGCTTCCCCAGCATTCATGGCGTCTCTTGGCCCGTTAGGTGCACTAGAGGTTTCAACATATGATGTTGGTGTATTTAGGCCATCAGCTACTAGTTTTGATGTGAAAATGACTGATCCTAAAACTAAAAAATCATATGGTCAGCAACCGGTTCCAGGTGTCTTATCAATGTCATCTGAGGATGATGCCAGTTCGCCTCCCCAGTATGTTGGTGGGTGGAGCAAAGAGAGTGTAACGGCATTATACACGGCGTTTTCTCAAGATGCTCGATGCAATGAATTTGATTTCCCAAATGGTGGGGGTGAGTATACATTGAAGATTCATAGTTGGTGTAACAACTCTCCTGACATGTCATATTCCGAAAATAATCGTCTTTGGACAAGTCAAGTTCAGGCAGCAGGTTTGCCCTATGGGTCGCCAATCGAAAATATTAAATATTTCAATGGTAAGTTTCATTTGGTTTTACCTGTATCTTGGAGTGCGACACAATTTACTGAAAACATTTTATTTAATCCTGATTTAACGCCTTCTGCTCCTGGTGCAAAACAAGCTGAAGGCTTATTTATGCAGGACCAAACTGCCAGTGTCTCGGACTGTGTGAATCAACCAAGCTTAAAACAGGCAACTAATTGTTTATTTGGGAATGTACAAATAAATAAACTGCCTTTGCAAAATATTTCTCAAGAAGAAGATCTGTCAAAGAATAATATCCCGCATATTGTAATTTCTAATTTACCTGGAACAACAAAGAATGCAGATGGCCAATGGACAGAAGTCGAGAGACAGCCTCAGGAAGGATATTTATACGCTAACTTTGGGTTATATGAAGATTTAAACACAGGGCTTACAAAAAACAATCTGGTAGGTATAAGTGCATATGCATTAGAGAATTTTGAAAATGTGCCTGCCGCTGTAGCGGCAAATGCTCAATTAATTGAAGGCTCGCCTCCAAACGCAGCGATGCAAGTGCCATGGTATATAGGCTTTAAGCCAGGTTATGTTAAAGGTACTCAACTAACACCAGGTTATGATGCTGAAGAAATACAATCTATTTGGAGTGCATTTGGTAATATTGCCAAACAAATCGGTCAGTAGGCTTTTAAGTATGCATGGAATATTTAAGTAATTGATATTTTAATAAGATCTTTCGGCTGACATTTGTATATATAAAGTAAAGTTAAGCTTAAGCCAATGGCATAGCATAATTGTGTTATGGCAAAGGCTGAATCAGGAATTACAGAATGAAATGAAAGGTCGGATGTACCAGATAAGTACGCCAATACAATGCCGACCCAAGATATCGCAAATGCGCTTGAAAGTTGTATAACAGTACTAATTATGACAGTTGCATCACCCATATGATCGTCATTATCAATCGCGTTATAAACACCTGCATTACTGATGATGGTGTAAGCGCCGAAGCAGGCACCTAAGCAGGCAAGGAGTGTTAAAAATACAATCAGGTTAAAATGAATAAATGTGAATGCAATACCTAAAAAAATTCCAATCATCAGCAAAAAAGTGATTAGATAAAATCGGTAAAAATGTAAGTAATTTAAGATGGTACCGACAGCTTTTTTAATTAACCAAGATGGGATAATAAATGCCATAGTGGCCAGACCAGACTCAAATGCACTATAGCCTTGCTTGGTCTGTAAGTAGAGTGGGAATACAAACATCATTCCCATAATAGTAAGCCGTGATAATGTGCTGATGATGGTAAAGTATCTAAAACAGTCATTCTTGAGGATATGTAAATTAATGACGGCTTTATCTTCGAATTTCTTTGCATGCTTTAGGTATAAAAAGCCTAAGCAGATTGCTATGCACAGTGACAACCATTTCCAGTATTGATGGATGTGTGAATCAAGTAATAAATCTACAAAAAGCATAAATGAAGCAATAGCAGTGCCTAATATTAAAAACCCTTTTATATCAAATTTTGATTGCGCCTTTGTTTGGCTGAAGTTAGGCAAGAAATAATAAACTAATATGATTGCTAAAATACCAACAGGTAGGTTGATAAAGAAAATAGCACGCCATCCAATATAGGTTGTAATAAACCCGCCTAGACTCGGGCCTAGCATTGGGCCGATGGTAACAACCACAGCAATGACTGACATTGCAGCAATCATATTGCCTTTGAAGATACGCACCATGGCGAGCCGAGCAACAGGCATGGTGAAGGCACCAAACATCCCCTGTAGCGCTCTAAATATAACTAACATAACTAGGTTGGTTGAGAGTCCGCACGCTGCTGATGTTAAAATAAAACCTGTAACAGAAATTATCAATATTCTTTTCCCACCTAAACGGTCTGATAACCATGAGGACGCGGGGATAAATAAACCTAAGCTTAAAAGGTAAACAGTAATGGCAACTTTTAAGGTAATAGGGTTGATTTCAAAGCTATTCGCTATTTGAGGCAATGCGGTATTTAATGCTGAACCATCAATCAGCTCCATGAGCATGATTACACCGATGGTATAGGCGATAACTTTATTAGGTTTCATGGCGGGAATGAAATATGCTTATACTGGTTAGCATAAGCATTATATGGCTTGGTAGATATAAATTTATTGTGCTTTTTTACAAGAAGTAGTATCGATAGTGCCTTGGCTCATGGTGAGCGAGCAGTAGTACTTTTCATTATTACATTCAGCTGTCCAGGTACTGCCGACTTCACTGGTTTGGTTGTTAGAAATTTTAATTTGATTTGGTGCACAACCAATTTCACCAGAGGTAATATCTTCACGTTGTTGATTGGTGACACACCCTGTTAGTAATGCAAGGATAGAGCTTGCGAGTAGTATTTTTTTCATGCGAATTGAGATTGGGTTATATGATCAGTAATTTAAGTAATAGTTCAATTCAGAATTGGTGTCTAATACGATTACTCAGATTTTTAATAATATTAAATGATTTCAAAATAACGTTTCTTTTCCCAATCTGTTACTGCTTTTAAATGTTGCCTCCATTCCCAATTTCTTGTCTTAGTAAAATGATTCACAAAGTCACTACCAAACAATTCATGGGCAATTTCTGATTGTTGCATTATATTGGATGCATCAATTAGGGTAGGACTTAATTTCACACCATTTTTATCTTCATAACCGTTGCCCGTAATTTGTGGTTCTGTTAGTTCAAGTTTATGTTTTATACCATATAAACCAGAGGCTAAAGCAGCAGACATAGCTAAGTAAGGGTTGGTGTCGGAGCCAGGTACTCGTAATTCAATACGCGTTGCTTTTTCTGATGCTGGTAATATTCTGGCGCAAACAGTACGGTTGTCGACACCCCAATTAACCGTTGTTGGTGCCCACATGCCTTCTACAAGGCGCTTATAACTATTTATGGTCGGTGCGTACATGGGAAGTATTTCAGGTAGGCAAAGTAATTGACCCGCTAAATAGTGCTTCATTGTTTTGCTCATATTGTTTGTATCATTTGCGTCAAAGAAGGTATTCTTACCATTTTGCCAAAGACTTTGATGAATATGTCCAGAACAGCCTGGCAATGTTTCGCATAGTTTGGCCATAAAAGTAGGCATAATATTATGCTTTTGACCTATTTCTTTAATTCCGGTTTTAAATAAAATGGCTCTGTCTGCGGCATCAATTATTTTGCCATATAAAATTGCTGCTTCAAGCACACCGGGCCCTGTTTCGGTATGTAGGCCTTCAATTGGTACATCAAATTTTGCTAATAAATCATAAACATCATTAAAGAAATCCTGGTTTTGTGCAATTCTAATTAAAGAATAACCGAACATGCCAGGCGTGATGGGTTTTGCATTAATGTGACTTTTTTCATACAGACTGTCTGCATTTTCTCTAAAATTAAACCATTCAAACTCTTGGCCGAACATGGCATCAAAACCCATGTCTTGGGCTTGTTGATCAATATTTCTTAACAATGTTCGTGGGCAAGCAAATAGTCCCTCTTTCTCTTTTCCCTTAAAATCAGCTAGAAAAAATGAAATGTTATTATCCCAGGGAACATTTCTATAGGTGTTGAAATCGATATATGCGTCTGAGTCAGGATAACCATTATGCCAACCAGAATAATCACAATTGTCATAACAAACGTCAGATGAATCCCATCCGAAAATAACACTGCAAAAACCAAATCCACTTTTTGCTGCACTACTAAATTTATCTTTATGAATGTATTTTCCCCGTAAAACGCCATCAATATCCGTAACAGCAACTTTTACCTTTGGGTTTTCACTTTGCAAAACCTTCTGGATAATATTTTCTTCAATGTGAGTATGTGACATTAGGTACCCTTGTTTTTATAAGACATTTATATAATAGCTAATTAATTGTAATAATTGGTAGGTGATCACACTGTGGCTTAAATATGCTGCCAAGCATCATAAGCAGTCAGGCTGGTTTGCTCATAAACCTGTTTTTTATTGCATATGATAACTATACTATTTGCAAAGTTAAATTTTGAAAATTAAACGATATTCTATAAGCTTATTACAGTTTGATTACCTATAACATATAAGGAAAGTTAGTATGACGGATATTTCTCACTTGTCTGATGTTGATCCAGATGAAACTAAAGAGTGGCTCGCGGCGTTAGCCTCCGTAATTGAAGCAGAAGGTGCTGAGCGCGCCCAATATATAATGGGACAGCTACAAGGCAAAGCACAATCATTGGGCTTGATCTCTAGCTATAGCCAAATGAACACGAGTTATATGAACTCAATTCCAACAGACCAACAACCTGAATATCCAGGTGATATTGAAGTTGAGAAAAAATTAGAAAGCGCGATTCGTTGGAATGCTGCCGTAATGGTAGCAAAAGCAAACAAAGCCGATGGTAGTTTAGGTGGCCATATTAGTACCGCAGCTGCCGATATGACAATGTACGAAGTCGGATTTAACCATTGCTGGAAAGCACCAAACGATAATGATTCAGGTGATTTAGTCTTTTTCCAAGGTCATAGTAGCCCAAGTATTTATGCGCGTGCATATCTTGAAGGTCGTTTAACTAACGAAGAAGCGAATAATTTTAGGCGTCAAGCTGTTGGTGAGCATGGGTTGGCTTCTTATCCACATCCCTGGTTGCATCCAAATTTTTGGCAGTTCCCGACTGTATCAATGGGTCTTGGGCCATTAATGGCAATTTACCAAGCGCGTTTTATGAAGTATTTAGACAATCGTGGGCTTGCTAATACTAAAGGCCGTAAAGTATGGGCTTATTGTGGTGATGGTGAAATGGATGAACCAGAATCATTAGGCGCGTTAACACGTGCATCACGTGAAGGTTTAGATAATTTAATTTTTGTTATTAGTTGTAACCTACAGCGTTTAGATGGTCTGGTAAATGGTAATGGTAAGATTATCCAAGAACTTGCATCTGTTTATGGTGGTGCCGGTTGGAATGTCGTTAAAGTTCTTTGGGGTGATCGCTGGGAAAAATTATTTGCTAAAGATAAAAATGGTCTTATCGCAAAACGCTTTGAAGAAATGAATGATGGTGAATTCCAAAACTGTCGTTCTCATGGCGGTAAATATATTCGCGAAACAGTGTTCGGTGGGCATCCAGAGCTACGCGCAATGGTTGAAGATATGACTGACGATGAGCTGTGGAAGCTTAATCGTGGTGGTCATGATCCACGTAAAGTTTATGCTGCATATAACAAAGCAATGAACTCTGATAATGGCAAACCAACAGTTATCTTAATGCATACTGTTAAAGGTTATGGATTAGGAGAAACGGCTGAAGGTAAAAATATTGCACATAATGTTAAGAAGTTAAGTGTTGATGCGCTGACTTACTTAAGAAATCGTTTTAAATTACCAATTTCTGATGATGATGTAGAGAACTATCGTTTCTATATGCCTCATGAAAATTCACCAGAGATGAAATATTTACATGGTCACCGTGAAAAATTAGGTGGCTACTTGCCTAAACGTATTGAAAATAAAAATAAGTTAGCCATTCCTGATTATCAAGACTTTGCTAAAGCATTGCTTGGTGCAAGTGGGGATAGAGAACTTTCCACGACAACTGCTTTTGTTAGGGTGTTAGTTGCCTTAACTAAAAATAAAGAAATTGGTAAGCATGTTGTTCCAATTGTGCCAGATGAATCTAGAACATTTGGTATGGAAGGTTTATTTAGACAACTTGGTATTTATAACCATGAAGGTCAAAAATATGTACCTGAAGATAAAGAACAGGTCATGTATTACAAAGAGTCTAAAGATGGTCAGATCTTGCAAGAAGGTATTAACGAAGCGGGTGCATTCAGTTCTTGGATTGCAGCAGCAACGGCTTATACTACTCATAGAACGCATATGATTCCATTCTATATTTACTACTCAATGTTTGGCTTTCAGCGTATTGGAGATTTAGCTTGGGCTGCGGGTGATTTAATGGCGCGCGGTTTCTTGCTTGGTGGTACTGCAGGTCGTACAACATTGAACGGTGAAGGTCTTCAGCATCAGGATGGTCATAGTCATATTCAGGCTGGCTTGATTCCAAACTGTGTGAGCTATGATCCGACGTATGCCTATGAAGTTGCCGTTATTATTCATGATGGTTTAAGACGTATGTACATTGATCATGAAAATGTGTTTTATTATTTAACTTTAATGAATGAAAACTATCCGCATCACGGCATGCCAGAAGGTTCTGAAGAAGGCATTCTTAAAGGAATGTACAAGCTTGTGAACCACGAAAAACCAAATGGTAAACAGCACGTTCAGTTAATGGGTTCAGGTACGATTCTGCGTGAAGTAGAAGCAGCAGCTGAATTGCTTGAAGATGATTTTGGTGTAACAGCCGATGTTTGGAGTGTGACCAGTGCAAATGAACTGTATCGTGACGGTATGACAACTAAGCGTTGGAATCTGTTACATCCAGGTGAAACTGAAAAAGAAGCGTATATTACGCAACAATTAAAAGGTGCTGATGGTCCTGTGGTTATCTCTACTGACTATATTAAATTATATTCAGAGCAATTACGTGAGTTTGTTCCGAATCGTTTTGTTTCATTAGGAACAGATGGTTATGGACGTAGTGACTCAAGAGAAAACTTGAGAACATTCTTTGAAGTAAATCGTTATTATGTTGCTTATGCAGCGCTTAAAGCATTGGCTGATGACGGAGTTATTCCAGTTAAAACGGTTAAAGAGGCAATGAAAAAATATAACATTGATCCTAATAAGCCAGAGCCAACAACAGTATAAAGCAGGAGATTGATATAATGGCATTAGAAGATATTAAAGTTCCTGATATTGGTGAATACACTGATGTGGATGTTATCGAAATTAGCGTGAAGCCTGGTGATGTAATCAAAGAAGAAGATTCAATGATAACACTAGAGACTGATAAAGCATCCATGGAAATTCCAGCCCCTAAAGGTGGTGTGGTGAAAGAAGTTTGCGTCAATGTAGGTGATAAAATTTCTGAAGGTGGATTAGTTTTAAAATTAGAGACCGAAGGCGGTGGTTCAGCAGAAGCGCCTGCACAAGAAGCTGCGCCTGCACCGAGTCCTTCACCAGCATCGTCAGGTGGTGGTTCTGTCGTTGAAATAAAAGTACCAGACATTGGTGATTATAAAGATGTTGACGTTATTGAAGTCAACGTTAAACCAGGAGATGCAGTCAAAGAAGAAGATTCTTTAATCACTTTAGAGACAGATAAAGCATCAATGGAAATCCCATCTCCACAAGCGGGTATCGTCAAAGAAGTCGCTGTATCAGTGGGTGATAAAATCTCTGAAGGTGGATTAGTTTTAACCTTGACAACAGAGGGTGGCGCGTCTGAGTCTGCACCTGTAGAATCTGCTACGCCAGCTCCAAGCCCTGCACCTGTATCAGGTGGTGGTTCTGTTGAAGTAACTGTACCTGATATTGGTGATTATTCTGGGGTTGATGTTATTGAAGTTAACGTTAAAGTGGGTGATGACGTTAAAGAAGAAGATTCTTTAATCACGCTTGAAACAGACAAAGCTTCAATGGAAATTCCTTCACCGCAGTCTGGAAAAATTAAAGAATTGAAAGTAAATGTTGGGGATAAAGTCTCCCAAGGTGATTTAATATTAGTGTTAGAAGGATCAGGAGGTGGTCAAGCTGCCGTGCCTACACCATCTTCAGCACCGCAAAAATCTGCGCCAGCACCAAGTCCGGCGCCTCAAGCTTCAGCGCCTGTGAATGATTCATATAAAAATGAAAATGTGCATGCAGGTCCTGCTGTTCGTCGTTTAGCAAGAGTATTGGGTGTTGACTTGACTAAAGTTAGACCGTCTGGACGCAAAGGCCGTGTTACGAAAGAAGACTGTGAAGCATATATTAAAAATGCATTATCACAGATTCAATCAGGCGCTGTTCAAGCTAGTGGCGGTGGGGCAGGTTTAGATCTATTGCCTGATCCAAAAGTTGATTTTGCTAAGTTTGGTGAAGTTGAAGTTGAGCCATTAACTAAGATTAATAAATTAAGTGCAAAAAACTTGCATCGTAACTGGGTGAAAATACCACACGTTACTTTTTATGATGATGCTGATATTACCGATATGGAAGAATTCCGTAAAGCAAACAAAGCAGCAGCTGAAAAAGCAGGCGTTAAAGTTTCACCTCTGGCGTTTTTGGTTAAAGCCTCTGCCGTTGCATTACAAAGCTTTCCTCGTATAAACAGTTCACTATCAGAAGATGGTGAAAGCATTGTGAAGAAAAAGTATTTTCACATTGGTTTTGCTGCTGATACACCGAAAGGCTTAATTGTACCAGTGATTCGTGATGCTGATAAAAAAGGTATTTATCAAATTTCGACTGAAATGGCAGATCTAGTTGCACGTGGTCGTCAAGGTAAGGTTAAACCTGACGAAATGAAAGGTGCAAGCTTTACAATTTCTAGCCTGGGAATATTAGGTACAACTGGCTTTACACCGATTATCAATATGCCAGAAGTTGCGATTTTGGGTGTATCTAAAACAGCAATTAAACCTGTTTGGAATGGTAAAGAATTTGTTCCTCGTTCTATGTTGCCACTGTCTCTTTCTGTTGATCACCGTGTGATTGATGGCGCTTTAGCGGCTAAGTTCATCACTCGTTTAAATCAGATATTGTCTGATCTTAGAGAGATGTTGTTATAAGAGGAAGTTTGAAAGCAATAAAATTGCCAACTATTATTTTAGAATCGAAAAAGTAAAAGGATAAAAAATGAGTGATTTAAAAGCTGAAGTTGTTGTACTTGGTAGTGGGCCTGGTGGTTACAGTGCTGCATTTCGTGCTGCAGATTTAGGTAAAAAAGTAATCTTGATTGAGCGTTACAGCGAAATTGGTGGCGTTTGTTTAAATGTAGGATGTATTCCATCAAAAGCATTGCTGCACGTTGCTAAAGTGGTTAATGAGGCGCGTCATTTGCAAAATGATGGTATCGTTGATTTTGGCGAGATTAAATTCAATAAAGATAAAGTCGTTGCTTATAAATCAAGCATAATCAAAAAATTGACGACAGGTCTTAAAGGCATGGCAAAAATGCGTAAAGTCGATATTGTTGAAGGCTATGGTAAATTTACTTCACCTAATGAAATTGCCGTTGAAACAAAAGATGGTACAAAAACGGTTGGTTTTGATAACTGTATTATAGCAGCTGGTTCTGAGTCGATTAAGCTTCCATTCATTCCAGAAGATCCACGTATCATTGATTCAACTGGCGCGCTAGAGATGGAAGAAGTCCCAGAAAATATGCTTGTAATCGGTGGTGGTATCATCGGTCTTGAAATGGCGCAAGTCTACAGTGAAATGGGTTCTAAAATCACAGTTGTTGAATTTATGGATCAACTCATGGGTGCAGCGGATAAAGATATCGTTAAGCCATACGAAAAAATGATGGCTAAAAAATATGATATCCGTTTAAAAACAAAAGTAACCGCAGTTGAAGCCAAAGAAGATGGTTTGTATGTATCAATGGAAGGTGAAAAAGGTAACGATAAGCCTGAAAAATTTGATCGTATTCTAATGGCGGTTGGTCGTACACCTAATGGTAAAAAACTTGATGCAGATAAAGCGGGTGTCAATGTTGATGAAAGAGGTTTCATCAATGTTAATAATCAACAAAAAACAAATGTTCCGCATATTTATGCGATTGGTGATGTGGTTGGTCAACCAATGTTGGCACATAAAGCTGTCCCTGAAGGGCGCTTAGCGGCTGAAGTTATTTCTGGTCAAAAACACTTCTTTGAACCTAAATGTATTCCTTCTGTTGCATATACTGACCCAGAAGTTGCGTGGACAGGTTTAACTGAAAAAGAAGCCAAAGAGAAAGGCATTAAATACGACAAAGGTGTTTTCCCTTGGGCTGCAAGTGGTCGTTCTTTGAGTATCGGTCGTGATGAAGGTATGACGAAAGTTCTTTATGATGAAAATCATGTCATTCTTGGCGCGGGTATTGTTGGACCAAATGCGGGTGAATTAATTGCTGAAGCGTGTTTGGCAATCGAAATGGGCTGTGATGCTGAAGATATTTCTTTAACGATTCATCCTCATCCAACCTTGTCTGAAACTTTGGCGATGGCAACTGAAGTTTATGAAGGTACTGCCACTGACTTACCTCCTCAGAAAAAGAAATAAGTATATCTTCTTCTTTTTTTATAATCTCCCTTAAATTAAAAGGCTGTAACTAACTACTACAGCCTTTTGTCATTATTAAAATATTTAATTTTCTATTCGTATTATCACTAAAGATTTAAGTGATAACTTTTGTTATCCTGATTTTCACATATAACGACTGCGTATAATGGTATAAGAAAACATTATTTAACTTTATAGTTAAAGTTGATTAAAGTTTTATGCCATAAAAAGTTCAAGGATAGAATATGGCGTTCGAACTAATAGATGAGAAACTGGTTTCTAAAGAGGAAAAAATAGAACTACAGAAAAAGATACCTGATTTAAAATCTTGGGACTTAACGCCAAGACAATTGTGTGATTTAGAGCTAATTATGAATGGTGGGTTTTCACCTTTAACAGGATTTTTAAATGAAGATGATTATAACTCAGTATGTGAAGATTTAAGGCTTAAATCTGGCGAATTATGGGCGATGCCAATTACGCTAGATGTTTCAGAAGCCTTTGCTGGAAGTTTGGCTAAAAATGAAGAAATTGTTTTACGTGACCTAGAAGGCGTTCCGTTAGCAATTCTAAAAGTTGAATCGAACTGGCAGCCAGATAAAGCCAAAGAAGCTGAGTTGGTTTTTGGTAAGAATGATACTGCGCATCCAGCGGTGAGTTATTTACATAATCAAGCTGGGAGTTGGTATTTAGGTGGTGGAATACTAGGCTTAGAAATGCCTAAACATTATGATTATATTTCACATCGCCATACGCCGAATGAGCTTCGCTCCATGTTTAATAAAAATGGCTGGGATAAAATTGTCGCTTTTCAGACACGAAACCCCATGCATAGAGCGCACTATGAGCTGACATTGAGGGCAGTTAAAGATCAAAAAGCAAGCTTATTGCTTCATCCTGTGGTTGGTATGACCAAGCCAGGTGATATTGATCACTACACGCGCGTTCGTTGTTATGAGCAGATTATCAAAAAATATCCTGAGCAAACATCTGCATTAAGTTTATTACCATTAGCCATGCGTATGGGTGGACCAAGAGAAGCGTTATGGCATGCGCAGATACGTAATAATTACGGAGCAACCCATTTTATTGTAGGACGGGATCATGCTGGGCCAGGTAAAGATAGTTTAGGTGAAGATTTTTATGATCCATATGCGGCTCAAGTTCTTGTCGAGAAATACGCGGATGAGATTGGGGTTCAGGTTGTCCCATTTAAAGCTGTGGTCTATGTGGAAAATAAAGCAGAATACCATCCAGCTGATGAAGTGGAAGAGACAGATAAGGTTTTAAATATTTCAGGCACGGAATTTAGAAGAAGGCTGCGTAATGATTTAGATATTCCTTCTTGGTTTTCATTTCCAGATGTGATTACGGAGCTAAAGAAATCATATCCAGCTAAACATAAACAGGGCTTTACAATATTTTTCACAGGGCTTTCAGGAGCTGGTAAATCAACCATTGCTAATGCGCTAATGATTAAGTTATTAGAGCATGGGGATCGACCAGTCACTTTATTAGATGGTGATATTGTGCGTAAAAATTTATCAAGTGAATTATCATTCTCTAAAGAGCACCGTGACCTGAATATTATGCGTATTGGGTATGTTGCTTCTGAGATTACTAAGCACCGTGGTATTGCTATTTGTGCGCCGATTGCGCCTTATGCTAAAACACGCCAAGCGGTACGAGGTGAAATCGAGCAATTTGGTGGCTTTATTGAGGTGCACGTTTCAACGTCATTAGAGGTTTGTGAAAGCCGTGATCGTAAGGGGTTATACGAAAAGGCTAGAAAAGGGATTATTAAGCATTTTACTGGTATTGATGATCCATATGAAGTGCCAACGCATGCGGAAATAATAGTTGATACCACTAAATTATCTGTGATGGAGTCGGTTCAACATATCCTATTAGAAATTGAAAGTATGGGTTACCTATTGGGTAATTAGATAACTAATAACAATAATGCCATTCCGTGACTCGACCACGGAATCCATAAGCCCTTAAATATGGATGAATGTTTGATGAAAAACTTAAACCAGCTGTTAGATGTTGCGCTTAATGCAGCTAATCATGCCTCTGAAAAAATGTTAGAAATCTATCAAAAAGATTTCTCAATTGATTACAAAGATGATAAAAGTCCATTGACTGAAGCGGATGAAGCATCCCATCAAATAATATACAACTTGTTGAAAGACTTAGGATATCCCGTTATTTCTGAAGAGTCAAAGCCAGAGGAATTGATTGATTCGACATCACAGTCCAATCGATTCTGGTTAGTTGATCCCTTAGATGGGACAAAAGAATTTATCAAAAAGAATGGCGAGTTTACAGTCAACATTGCCTTGATTGAGAATAATCGACCGATCTTAGGTGTGGTTGCTATTCCTGCTCAAAATAAAACTTATTATGCTATTCAAGGGCAGGGTGCTTATAAGGTAAAAGGTGGTAATGCGCAAAAAATAAACTGCTCTAAAACTGCTGATTTATCAGTTGCAACGATTGCAGTAAGTCGTTCACATTTGAAACAAGAAGATCAAGATTTTATCGCTAGAAACAATATTGCTAATACTAAGCCACTGGGCAGTGCATTAAAGTATTGTGAAATTGCTGATGGCTCAGTAGATTTATCTATTCGCTTTACGCCATTAATGCAGTGGGATCTAGCTGCTTCTGATATTATTGTCCATGAGGCGGGTGGTGTTGTGTCTGACTTTAAAGGGTGTGGGTATCAGTATGACCCTCAAGATAGCGAAAATGCCCTAGTGGATGGCTTGATTGCAAGAAATGAGAACTTGGTTGTAAGTATTTAATTTATGCCATACATGCAAATCACGCAGGATTATGTTTAAATAATAATATTCTAATCACAAGGATGTGATGGTGTTATTAGTTACAGGTGCAGCAGGTTTTATTGGTTTTCATCTCTGCAAAAAACGTCTTGAGCAAGGCGAGGACGTATTAGGAATTGATAATTTAAATGACTACTATGATGTTTCCCTAAAACATGCACGTTTAAATCAATTACAAAAATATTCAAATTTCACATTTGTGAAAATAGATATTTCTGACCGTGATGGCATAGCAAATCTTTTCAAAAAACACCCAATTAAGCGCGTAGTCAATTTGGCGGCACAGGCTGGTGTAAGGTATTCAATTGAAAATCCTCATGCTTATATTGATTCGAATGTGGTTGGATTTACCAATATTATCGAAGGTTGTCGTCACCATAATGTTGAACACTTGGTTTATGCTTCTACTAGCTCTGTGTATGGTGCCAATGAGCTACAACCATTTTCAGAAGGGAAGAGTGTCAATCATCCATTAGCAATTTATGCTGCTACAAAAAAGGCAAATGAGCTGATTGCACATTCATACTCACATTTATATGGATTGCCTACAACGGGATTGCGGTTTTTTACAGTTTATGGGCCTTGGGGTCGACCAGATATGGCTTTATTTTTATTTGCTGATGCAATTATGAATGATAAGCCATTGAATATTTTTAACCATGGAAAAATGGTGCGTGATTTCACTTATGTTGGTGATATTGTTGAAGGTGTCTCACGAGCGATAGATAAAACCGCAGAGCCAGATCCAGTTTGGGATGCAATGAATCCTGATCCAGCGACCAGTTATGCGCCTTATCGGGTATACAATATTGGTAATAATAATCCTGTTGAATTGATGGATTATGTGCATGCGATTGAGGATTCATTAGGTAAAAAAGGACAATATAACTTTATGCCAATGCAAGATGGTGATGTGCCATCAACTTGCGCCGATGTATCACGATTAGAGGAAAATCTTGGATATAAGCCAAAAGTTTCAGTTAAAGATGGCGTGCAGGATTTTGTTGATTGGTATAAAAACTATTATCAAAATTAATAAAAGAATGAAGGGGTTATAAATGAGTAATGAATATTTGTTTACATCTGAAAGTGTTTCAGAGGGTCATCCAGATAAAATAGCTGATCAGATTTCTGATGCAGTGCTTGATGCCATTATAGAGCAAGATCCAAATGCTCGAGTGGCTTGTGAAACATTGGTGAAAACAGGTATGGCATTAGTTGCAGGTGAAATAAATACTACTGCTTGGATTGATATTGAAGCGCTTGTGAGACAAGTTGTGTGTGATATTGGTTATACAGATGCCTCTTTAGGATTTGATGGCAAGTCTTGTGCCGTATTGAATGCAATCGGTAAACAATCAACAGAGATCGCACAAGGTGTTGACCGTGAAGAGTTAATGAATCAGGGTGCAGGTGACCAAGGGTTAATGTTTGGTTTTGCAACCAATGAAACTGAAACCTATATGCCAGCAGCAATCTTCTATGCGCATAAATTAATGGCACGTCAGGCGTATTTACGTAAAAGTGGTGAGTTGGCTTGGTTAGGTCCAGATGCCAAAGCGCAAATCACCTTAAAATATGTGGATGGAGAGCCAGTTGCGGTTGATACGGTTGTTATATCGACCCAACATTCTGATTCAATACAGAACAAGGTTATTCATGAAGCAGTGATTGAGGAGATCATTAAACCCGTTCTTCCAAAAGAATTGATGCAGAATAAAGTTAAGTACCACATTAATCCAACAGGACGATTTGTGATTGGGGGGCCTGAAGGCGACTGTGGTTTAACTGGGCGTAAAATAATAGTCGACACTTATGGTGGTGCTGCACATCATGGTGGTGGTGCATTTTCTGGTAAGGATCCCTCAAAAGTAGATCGTTCGGCTGCTTATATGGGGCGTTATGTGGCTAAGAATATTGTTGCTGCAGGTTTGGCTGACAAATGTGAGGTTCAAATTTCTTATGCAATTGGTGTGGCTGAACCAACCTCTGTTATGGTGAATACGTTTGGCACAGGTAAGATAAATGATTTTGAAATCTCAAAGGTAATTTTAAAGCATTTTGATTTAAGACCTTATGCGATTACACAGCAATTAGATCTGATTAGGCCAATTTATCAGAAGACTGCTGCATATGGTCATTTTGGTCGTGAAGATAAAGATTTTACTTGGGAAAATGTTGATAAAGCTGAGGAATTAGCTGCAGAGTTATAAATATTGATAATTTGAAATTAAAATGAGAGGAAGTTATGAGTACAGAGGTTATTGAAAAAAAGGTTGAGAATATGAATGTTTCTAAGGATGTTGATTATAAGGTTGCAGATATTTCTTTGGCTGCTTGGGGTCGAAAAGAGATTAATATTGCAGAAACTGAAATGCCAGGTTTAATGGCTTTACGAGAAGAATTTGCAGAATCTCAACCTTTAAAAGGCGCTCGTATTGCAGGCTGTTTGCATATGACTATTCAGACAGCAGTTTTGATTGAGACGTTGACTGCTATAGGTGCAGAAGTACGTTGGTCAAGCTGTAATATCTTTTCAACACAAGACCACGCTGCTGCGGCAATGGCTGAAGCTGGTATTCCGGTATTTGCTTGGAAAGGTGAAACCGAAGAAGAGGCTGAATGGTGTATCCATCAAACAATAAAAGGTCCAAATGGTTGGACGCCAAATATGATTCTTGATGATGGTGGGGATTTAACCTTAATAGCGCATAATGATTACCCTGAGCTAATGAAAGAAATTAAAGGTATTAGTGAGGAGACAACAACAGGTGTGCATCGGTTATACGAAATGGTTAAAAGTGGCAAATTGAAATGTCCTGCTATTAATGTTAATGACTCAGTTACAAAGTCTAAATTTGATAATCTTTATGGTTGCCGTGAATCATTAGTAGATGGCATTAAACGTGCTACAGATGTCATGATAGCGGGTAAAATTGCCGTTGTGTTAGGGTATGGTGATGTCGGAAAAGGCTGTGTTCAGGCTTTAAAAGGCCTAGGTGCGACCATAATGGTGACAGAGATTGATCCTATTTGCGCATTACAGGCAGCAATGGAAGGTTTTCGCGTAGTAACAATGGATGATGCTTGTAAAGTCGGTAACATTTTTGTAACAACCACGGGTAATAAAAACGTCATTAATCATGATCATATGGCCAAGATGAAAGATCAATCTATTGTGTGTAATATTGGTCATTTTGACAATGAAATTGATATTGCTTCAATTGAAGGATATGAGTGGGATGAGATTAAGCCCCAAGTAGATCATGTTACTTTCCCTGACGGTAAAAAGTTGATTATTCTAGCCAAAGGTCGTTTGGTGAACTTAGGTTGTGCGACGGGACATCCAAGTTTTGTGATGTCTAATTCATTTACGAATCAGGTGATTGCACAAATTGAGTTATGGGAAAATGCACAGGATTATGAGAATAAAGTCTATATGTTGCCTAAGAAATTAGATGAGAAGGTGGCAAGTTTGCACCTTAAGAAAATCGGGGTTGATTTAACTCAATTGACACAAGAACAGGCTGACTATATAGGTGTGCCTGTTGAGGGGCCGTATAAACCTGAGTATTATCGTTATTAGATTTGCTAGTATGATTGTCTATAAGCCAAGGAAAATTCATGAATAGGAAAATATCGGTTATCGGTTTAGGGTATGTTGGTTTGCCTGTTGCTGTTGCTTTTGGTCACAAGCACGAAGTGATCGCTTTCGATATCAAGCAAGATCGAATTTTAGAACTTAAATCTGGACACGATTCAACCTTAGAGGTTGATGATACTGAGCTTAGTCTGGCCAATTTATTGCTTACTTCAAACCCAGATGACATACAAAAAGCAGATTTTCATATTGTAGCAGTCCCAACCCCTATTGATGCTGCGAATCAACCAGATTTAACACCCTTGCTTAAGGCAAGTGAAACGATTGGTGCTCAGCTCAAGGTTGGTGATATCGTTGTTTATGAATCTACTGTCTACCCTGGTGCGACAGAGGAAGATTGTGTTCCTGTTCTGGAGAAATACTCAGGGTTGAAGAGTGGCAAAGATTTTTTTGTGGGTTATTCGCCTGAAAGAATAAATCCAGGCGATAAAGAACATACTTTTACCAAAATTAAAAAAGTTGTTTCTGGGCAGACATCAAGCGTGTTAAATATTGTATCAGAAGTATATGCATCTGTGGTAACGGCTGGAGTATTTGAAGCAAGCTCAATTAAAGTGGCTGAAGCAGCTAAAGTGATTGAGAATTCTCAACGGGATATAAATATTGCTTTTGTAAATGAACTTTCAAGAATATTTGGATTAATGGATATTTCAACGCACGAAGTATTGGAGGCTGCAGGCAGTAAATGGAACTTTTTACCATTTAAGCCAGGTTTAGTGGGTGGTCATTGTATTGGGGTTGATCCATATTATTTAACACATAAGGCAGAGAAGCTTGGTTATCATCCGCAGGTTATTTTAGCCGGTAGAAGAATTAATGATGGTATGGGTAAATATATTGCTGAAAAAACCATTAAGGCAATGATCGCTAATAATGTACCTATACGTGGCGCTAAGGTTGGTATATTGGGTTTTGCTTTTAAAGAAAATTGTCCTGATGTTAGAAACACAAAAGTGATTGATATTATTAACGAACTTAAAGAGTATTCAATTGGGAGTATTGTCATTGATCCAGTTGCTGATGCTTATGAGGCTAAACATGAATACAGTATCAATCTTGCTAGAGATTATAAAAACTTAAAGGAAGTTGATGTTGTCATTGTTGCAGTAGCGCATGATGTTTTTAAAACAGATGAGTTGTCAGATTTGCTTTCCAATAAAGTGGTAGTAGTGGATGTTAAAAATTGTATGAGCTTAAATGACAGGGTTGTATTGTAATGGCAAAGCAACAACAGAAAAATTTTGGATTAATTGGTGCTGCTGGCTATATCGCACCTCGGCATATGCGGGCAATTAAAGACACAGGGCATAACTTATCTGTCGCCATGGATAAGTTTGACTCTGTTGGGATATTAGATAGTTTCTTTCCAGAGGCGGATTTCTTTACAGAGTTTGAACGTTTAGAAAGGCATGTTAATAAGTTACAACATAGTGATCATAAGCTGGATTATGTTTCTATTTGTTCGCCAAACTATTTACATGATAGTCATATTCGCTTTGGTTTAAGGAATCAAATGCATGCTATTTGTGAAAAGCCATTGGCGCTAAACCCCTGGACATTAGAAGCGTTAGAACAAGTTGAAAAAGAAACTGGCTTTAATGTTTATAACGTACTACAGCTTAGGCTACACCCATCTATTATTGCATTAAAAAAGAAGATAGAGCAGTCCCCAGAAAATAAAATATTTGATGTTGATTTGACTTACTTAACTTCGAGAGGCACTTGGTATTATACCACATGGAAAGCAAATGATGATGAATCAGGCGGCATTGCTACGAATATAGGCGTGCACTTTTTTGATATGTTGGCTTGGATATTTGGCAAGGTTAAGGTCAATGAAGTGCATATCAGCGAAATTGACAAAGCTGCGGGTTATTTAGAATTTCAAAAAGCCAGGGTGCGGTGGTTTTTGAGTATAAATCCTGAAATGTTGCCAGCTGAAGTATTACTAAAGCAACAAAGAACCTATCGCTCCATTACCATTGACAGTAAAGCGTTAGAATTTAGTGGTGGTTTTACTGACTTACATACACAGACATATCAGCATATTCTTAGTGGGCAAGGTTATCGGGTGGGTGACGCTAGAACAGCCATAGAAACGGTATTTCAAGTCAGGCATCAAAAGCCAAAAGGACTGGCGGATCGATCGCATCCATTTTGTCAAAAAGCATTAAAAACACCATTTCAAGGTTTTTCTAAAGATTTGGTAGGGAAATACTTGAGAAAATTAACTCAGTGAGCAATGTAAGTATGAGTGATCCTCACATTCATGGAAGCAGATATTTTGATGATAATATTACCATAGTCAAGGGTGCCAAGATTCAGCGTTTTTGTCATATGTTAGCAAACTCCCAAATTAGCTGGGTGGATCAGCGTGTGAGGGTGGGTGTAAATTCAAGATTAGATACCATTCAAGGAGCGATGCTTCAGGTAAAGTTAAAATACTTGTATCAAGAAATTGAAACCAGAAGGCAAACCGCCAAAGCATGTCAAAACAATATCAAGACACAGATATTGTTTACCAAAACAGATCGAACCCATGTTTATGGGCAGTATACTGCAAGAGTAAAAGATAGAGTTCAATTTATAGCTGAATTAAAGGAGCAGGGCATACCAACAACTATACATTATCCGGTACCACTTAATAAGCAATCAGCCTCCTTAGATGTGGCTGCTGATTGTATGATATCAGACACTATATCAGAACAAGTAGTGAGCTTGCCGATTTTAACTTATAGTGAGTTTATCTGACATGTTAATGAAGCATTTGAAAGAGTATATAGTTTTTAGGCGGTTTGAAAAAAACAACTATCCATACAGAGAATACTTTAACAAAAAAAAGTGTATTTTTATTCACATACCTAAAGCAGCAGGCACAAGTGTGTTAACCTGGATATCTGGATCATCAAAGCAATATCGAGATCATGCTGGTTGGTTAACGTATTATATGAGAAATCCAGTGAAGTTCGAGAACTACTTTAAGTTTACAATAGTAAGAGACCCTCTATTTAGATTATTTTCAGCATATAATTACATTATGCAAGGTGGTAATAAGTCTGCAGGGGATAGAGAGCTAGGAGATGCTTTAAATGATTATTTATCCTTTGATGACTTTGTATTAAATTATTTAGACCAGTATAGAATACAAGAGCACTTGCTTTTTAGACCTCAATATTTATTCCTATGTGATTGGAAATTAGAGCTCAAAGTTGATTACGTTGCTCACTTTGAAAAAATACAAGAAGACCTTCGTTTCGTGAAATCAAAGATTGCAGTAAATGGTGAAATTCCATTTCTTAATATATCAAGGGCAGAGTCTGCACCAACGCTAGTAAATTTTTCTGATGAGGTTAGAAATAAAATTTATACATTGTATGCACGAGATTATAGCTTATTTGGCTATAGTAAATATAACGGTGAAGGTTGTTAAATGCACATTTTAATTTTGCCATCTTGGTACCCTGTAGAATTGACAAGTATTGGAGGATCATTTTTTAGAGAGCAGGCTGTCGCATATAAAAGGACTTTCCCAAATGATAGAGTAGGTGTCATTTATTCGATTGCTTATAGTATATTGAATATAAAGCCTAGGATCTCAATTAATAAAAATGACTTAGGTGTAAAGACATTAATTGCTAGCCATGTTGGAATACCAAAAATTAGAAGACTTCAGATAAAGTATACAGTTTCAAAAATATTAGAGCTTTTCAGAGCCTATATAGAACAATATGGAAAGCCAGAGATAATACATGTCCATTCAGCCTGGATAGCTGGTCTAGCTGCATTGGAGATATATAATCTTTATAAGATTCCTTACGTTCTTACAGAACATAACTCATCGTTTGCAAGCTTGAAATATTCTCAGTTCCAATTGAAATGCATAAAAAATGTATGTACCTTAGCTAGTGAACGCATTGCAGTTTCAGAGAGGTTAGCTGATCTGTTAGATTCCTTATTCTTTCAACGATTTAGATATATACCTAATAGCGTTTCTGATCACTTTTTTAGAACAGGTGAAAATGAGGTTAGAAGTCAAAGAAAATTTGTATTTGCTAGTATATCGTACTTAAAAAAGAATAAATGTATTGACGTTTTAATCATGGCTTTTTATAAAGCATTCGGAGGAAACTCTAGTGTAGTGCTTAAAATTGGAGGAGACGGCCCAGAAATGCAGCCTTTGATTGCATTAACTAAAAAACTCAATATTGATGAACAAATTATTTTTTTAGGGCCTTTATTGAGGAGGCAAGTATCGGAATTGCTAAAAAAAGAAGTAAATGCATTTGTGACAGCTAGTCGTTATGAAACTTTTGGGATTAGCTTGATTGAGGCTTTAGCGGCAGGTGTTCCTGTTATTTCAACAAAGTGTGGTGGGCCAGAATCAATCGTCAATAATAAAGTAGGCTATTTAGTTGAAAAAGAAAATATTGAGAAATTAGCTAAAGCAATGCTTAGTCTATATCAAAGCAGAAAGAAATGGCGTGCTGAAAGACTACAAATTCGTGAATTTTGTAAAAAAAATTTTTCACAAGAAACTATAGCTACCCAATATCACAAACTATATAAAGATATATTAAATAATGATTAGAAAGTTTCTAACTTATGGAGTTGGTTCGATTGGGACCGCAATAATAAGTTTCATGACTGTTCCCATTCTTACACGTATTTTGGATCCAAGTAATTACGGTAAGGGTGGGTTGTATCTAACTATAGTAACGTTTCTTTTTTATATATGTAATATTGGCTTAGATATGGGCTATATGCGTTTTTTTTTTGAGAAAAACAGTAAGTTAGATAAAATACAGTTATTTTATCAATGTTTATTAATAGTGTTCATATTATATTTAATAGTCGTTTGTGTTTTTTTCTTAAATAGAAGATATGTCCTGGATTTTTTTTTCGAAGGTGATAGTATTGGCATTTGCTTGGCGATTATGTTAGGCCTATTGTTCTTCATCCTTAATAGATTTTCAATGTTATCTCTTCGCATCCAACAAAGGGCTTTTTTGTATTCGTTGGCACAAATTCTAAATGCATTAATAAATTTTCTAGGAATAATTATATTTTATTATGGATATGATATAGTGAATTTTACGCTGATTGTATACTCGCAATTTTTTTCACTTTTTTGTGTTTCATTATTATTAATCTTATTAGATTTAGAGCGTTGGAAAATTAAAAAATATTTTCGTATATCAGTTACGCATTGGAGTCAATTTAATGCAACATTTAAATATAGTTGGCCATTCTTATTTTCGTTTCTCATTATTTGGGGGATGCAATATATTGACCGAATATTTCTGATTAAATTATCAAGCTTTGATCAATTAGGAATTTATAGTGCTGCTTTCTCTCTAACTGCGCCGATGGTGATGTTTCAAGGTATTTTTACTACAATGTGGGCGCCGATAGGTAATAAAATTCTTATAGATAACTCATTTAAAGGGAAGTATATTTATCATGTGCTCTATAAAAATATGTCAATACTCATGTTCTTGGGGGTTGTATTTGTTTTTAGCATAAAAGATGTATTGATCTATGTCTTGGGGGAGAATTTTAGGGGAGCAGTATATATTTTTTTGTGGCTGTTATTTTTACCAATATTCAATCTATTATCACAACTTTTGAATGCTGGAATTATTAAAAGCAAAAAAACAAAATGGAATATATGGGCGAGTACACTTGGGTTTATTGTTAACCTTATTGCTTGCTATGTTTTGATTCCGTCTTTACATGCCTTAGGGGCCGCTATTTCACTTGTAGCGGGCAGTTTTATGTTTTTTTTAGTAAAAATGCTAAGTAATTATATTAATTACCCATTTAAAATACATCACTTTCATTTTGTATTGAGTTTATTAGTTTGTGTGATTTCATTTATATTTATTTATTTGAAATTGATCTTACTGTCATGGGTGTTTATATTAACTCTATTAGCATATCAGATATTACTTATGCTTAGGAAACAGAACATATCAATGATCTTAAAAGTACTAAAATTAACGTCAACTCCAGACAATCTAGGTTAGTTAGTAATCAATATGGTTTTTCGATCAAATTTCATATTTCCAAGAATGCTAACTATCTAGACTACATTCTTAAAATTTAGATACTTTTGACCCTATTTATAGTTGTAAATAGTTTCGCAGGCCAATCTAAAGAGGATAGAATAGTGTTTTTAGGCAGTATTAAGATCTATAAAATCAGGTTGAAACAAAATGATTAAGAAAATTAGGGTTGTTATACTGGGTTTAGATACCTTTAAGCACAAAAACATTAGTCAAATTAAGTTGATGAACCAGAGTGGCTATTATTTTACTGTTTTCACAAATGATAGAATGGGTGATTCTAAGAAACAGTTTGGAGATTTATTACAAATTAATAGTCTGAAGGTATTAAAAGGAAAGTTTTTACAGAGATTATGTCAGGTATTTCAGTATTTAAGAAAAAGCAAGAACACACTACATCATGTGGAATTATATCCAATTGGTAGATTCTCTATTTTTTATATCATTATTTGTAAGACCTTGCGAATAAAATCTTTATCTATATTAAGAGGCATTGCATTAAAACCAGAAAATTTTGATAATGAGTCTTGGCTTTATAAACTATCAGTGAAATATTCATTTCGATGGTCTGATTATGTTTGGTATAAAGAACCATATATGGAACATAATTTGAATAGAATTGGTGTAACTCGGAAAGCATTTTTACCAAACGCTGTGGCAATGCCTGATCAGCAAGGCAATATTGTAAAAAGCATAGATTTTATTTGGGTAAATAGAATTATTAAAGAACGCTATTTTGATTGGGTTACTGAGCACTTTTATAATCACCGTAATAGTTCTTTAACAGTGCTTGGTTCACAAGGCGAACGTGATTTTATGTCATCAAACAGTTATCAGTTGCTTAATAAAATGAAAGATAGGAAAGAAATTGATTTTCAAGGTTTTGTTAACCCTATGGCGTATTATCAACTAGCAACTTATTTTATATTACCAACGGAAATTGTATTTGGTAATTATGCATTATTAGAAGCCATGTCTTATGGCGTAATCCCCATAGTCTCCAGTACTGATTCTACAAGTTTAATTGTTCAGGATGGTGTGAATGGTTTAGTGTTTAATAATGACAAAGCTAGCTTTTTTAGGATGCTGAAATATGCAGTTAACCTAAGTGAAGAAAAGAAAAAGCTTTTATCTGAGAAGGCGCAAGAAACTATTCATCAGCAATATTCCTTAGATAGCCATAAAAAATCTTTACTTAAGCTATATAGTAAATTGGATTAAATAAATTACATGATTGATATAAAAAATCTTTGTTATAAATTTTATGTGAGGATTTTCCCAAGAAAATATATTGAATATATTAACTTGCGACGTAGGCGTAATATATACACACAAGCCAAAATAATTTTCATCCATGTGCCAAAAGCAGCTGGTACATCGGTTTGTCATTCATTGTATGGCAAAACACTGGGGCATTTTAAAGCAAAAAATATTCAAAAAGCATTGCCAAATGAATTTAGAGAGTTTTTTACGTTTTCATTAGTCAGGCACCCGTATGATCGGGTACTTTCTGCGTATCAGTTTGCCAAGCAAGGTAAAACGGATGTAATGGGGATATCAAATCCTAAGAAATATCAGATAAACGACTTTATTTCTTTTGAAACATTTGTAACACAATGGTTGGTAGAGGTTGATTTAACAGAGGCGGATTATGTATTTCAGCCGCAATATTTATTTACTCATGGGGATAACGATCAACTATTGGTAAATAAAATATGGAAAGTGGAGCAGATGGATCGATTTTATGAGGAATTTGAGAAATATGCGCATAAAAAAATTGAAAAAAAACATATTAACCAGTCAAAATCAAATGCTTCTGAAAAAAACCAACTCTCTACCGAGTTGAAAAAAATAATTTATCAGTGCTATCAAAAAGATTTTGAATTATTTAACTATCAAAAGTAAAAAGGTATTTGATGATTAAAGTATTACATATTATTAAATCGTTGAATCGTGGTGGTGCAGAGATGTTATTGTCAGAGACCCTGAAGCATCATGATAGAAATAAATTTGAATTTCATTATTGTATTTTTTCTAGAGATGATGATGACTTGGTGAATGAGATAGAGAAAAATGGTGGCCAGATATTTTTAATAAACTCTAAATGTACTAATTTGAAAATGTTTTTTTCAATATTTCAAATTAGTCATTATGTTAAGATAAATAATATTAGTATACTGCATTGCCATATGCCTTTAGTGGGTGTACTAGGTCGTGTCCTTAGGTCGTTATGGGGGTATAAGCTCATATATACTGAGCATAACTTACAAGAAAGTTATAAAACAATTACAAGGTATTTGAATAAGATTACCTTTATATTCCAAGATCAAGTGCTGGCATGTTCGGATGAAGTTTTAAAATCTATTAAAGATAATATTAAGCATAAACCTAAATTAGGGACTTTAAAAAATTGTGTTGATATTGATAAATTTAATAATGATTCAAACTCAGCAAATTTGATTAGAAAGAAATATCGGGTTGATTCAGGTGTAATTTTAATTGGAACAATTGTTAGTTTTAGAGCACAAAAGCGCTTAAAGCTATGGTTAGATATTGCTTGTGATATATCAAAAAAATATTCTAATGTCAGGTTTATGATGGTAGGTGGAGGGCCACTAGATATTGAAATAAATGATTACAAAGAAAAATATAATATTGATTGTATTATGACTGGTACCCAGTCTAATACTACTGCGTATTATGCTGCATTTGATATTTTTTTTATGACCTCTGAATACGAAGGATTGCCTCTTGCTTTACTAGAGGCAATGAGCTCAGAATGCGCTGTGGTGACAACGGGTGCTGGAGGTATTGGCCAAGTTGTTGAACATAAAAAAAATGGGTTGGTTGCCGATGTATATGATAATTCTGCGATTAAGGATAATCTAATTGAAATGATTAATGATAGTTCTTTACGGAGAAATTGTGCAGCCAATGCTAGAATAACTATTGTTGAGCGATTTAGCATAGAAAATATGGTAAGTCAGCTTGAAGAAATATATACAAGGTTATGAAATAGATAATTATTTGCTAAGAAAAATTTAGTTTTTATGCGTACTGTTGTACATTTTACATTCCCATTTCCAAGCATCAAATATAATCTGATCAATTGTGCTGTTCTTTGGTGCCCAGCCAATGTTGTTTGATGCTTCATGAGAATTAGCAATCAGAGTAGCGGGATCTCCAGGTCTTTTGTCTGAAATGGTAACCTGTATTTGTTTATTTGTTATTTTTATTGCAGTGTCAATGATCTGCTGAACTGAATAGCCTTTTTCATTCCCTAGATTATAAATATGGCTACCATTATTGCTTTGCATGTTTATAAGGGCTAAATAGTGGGCTTGAGCAATATCCGATACATGTATATAGTCCCTTATACAAGTACCATCGTCGGTATTATAATTGTTGCCATATAGGTGAAAACTAGCCATTCTTCCAGATGCTGCGGCCATTAATTGTGGAATTAGGTGGCCTGATGTTTTTGGGAAACCAATTCTTGTTTTGGGGTCAGCTCCGGCTGCATTGAAATATCTGAATATGGTGTACTGTATTCTGTTTGCAGTTAGATAATCAGCCAATATATCTTCAATCATTGATTTAGATTTACCATAAGGATTGATAGGTTTTTTGGGGTGTTTAGTATCAATTGGTGTGTAATTAGGTTCGCCATATACTGCGGCAGTTGAGGAGAATATTATTTTTTTTATATTGGCCTGTAACATTCCATCTAACAAAATTAGGGTGTTTTTAAGATTATTTAAATAGTACTTGTTAGGGTTAATTACTGATTCACCAACTTTGATAGATGCGGCAAAATGCATAACTATCGAAATTTTATGTTTATTAAAAATTTCTTTGAGCAGCTCTTTATTCTCAATAGAGCCTTTATAAAAGATACCGCCTGTAATTGATTTTTGTTTACCTGTAGAAAGATCATCTAAAATAATGACTTCATGTCCATGGTGTAATAAATGAAGAACCATGTGTGATCCAATATAACCTGCTCCTCCAGTAACTAAGATTTGAGACATAATTAAGCTGCAAATTATTTTTATAAGTAAGATTATAATGTAATATATGGTAAATTAAAGCCATATATATTTATAGGAAGCATGTATAGTGTTAATTTGTTAGGTAGAAGTTGGTCTAAACTTGAATGAAACACTAGCAGGGTTATGTGTTGGATTAATATTTTTTTCAATTAGCATTATAGTTTCTCTGGCAATATATCGTATTTTTTCAAAATGCTATTTAAGGGTATTGAGTATAATTTATTTGAGTTGGATCGCTCATTTTATTGCCTCTTATGCGTATTCTTTAATACCTTCAGATTCATTTAATCAATTTTTCACAGAAGCAAATATAAATTACTTCTCTGTTGGCACTCAGTTTATAAAAAACTTAACCTGGTATGTTAGAGAATATGTAACAGGTGATTCCTATCTAGGGACATTATATTTTTTTTCAGTATTTGCTTTTATTGGTAGTGTGCTCTGGTTTTGTTTGTATTTGCGTATAGCTCAGTTACTTTCAGTTAGGGTTCGACAGCAAATATTTCCCGCCTTAGTAATTATGTGTTGGCCCTCATTCTTATTTTTTACCTCAGGGATTGGCAAGGATTCATTAAGTTATTTCTTTATCCCTTTGATTTGTCTGGCTTGGTTGGAGATAATATATATTAAACGTAATATTGCCTGTATGTGTATTATATTGCTTTTGAGTGGGTTGGTATTAACACTAATTAGACCTTACCTAGCTATGGTGTTCATGGGAGCACTGTATCTGTCAACATTTAAAGGGGTGCGTAGTTTAACTTTTTTACGCATTCTAGGAATTGTTATAATTGTTCCTATAGCTTTATTTGTTGTTCAATGGGTCTTGTCCAAGCAAGGTGGTATTCACGATATAAGTGTAACTAGTATTGCAGAACGCGCACTTGCTCAGAAAGAAAACTTAAGTAAAGGTACATCATTCCCGATATTATCTGATCAGCCAATTCTTGTTTTGTTACTATTACCATATAGCATGCTAATGAATCTGATCATGCCTCTATTTGTTTTTGCTAATAATATAACGGGGTTAATTGCATCGTTTGAAAACTTATTTTTACTTGGTTTGATCTTTTATTTTTGGAAAAATAGAAAGATATTTAAGAATTTGTGTAGTCGCTGTCATATGGTAAAACTGACTTTCTGTTTTTTTATTGTAGGCATGGCATTTTTAGGTTTAATCAATACTAATTTAGGTTTGGCTATGCGCCAAAAGTCCATGTATTTGCCCGCGTTATTGGTGGTTATTATGTTAGTTTGGCAATTTAAAAAGCAAAGCAGAATAAAATGAATATTGTTATTTTAGCAAGCTATGCGCCTTCCATTCTAAATTTTAGAAAAGAGTTAGTTTTATCTTTAAAGAAATATGGGAAAGTTACAACTTTGGTGCCGTATGAGTCAGAAGACATGAAGCATCAAATTCAAAGTCTAGGAGTTGATTATCAGGAAATACCGCTTTCTCGGCGTGGTTTAAATCCATTAAAGGATATAAAGCTCTTAAAATTTTTAGTTAGATTCCATAAAAAAAATCAAACAGACTTAGTTATTGGTTACACGGTTAAGCCAGTTATCTATGGTTCCATTGCAGCAAAAATAGCAAAAGTGCCAAGCATTTATTCCATTATTACTGGATTGGGGTTTGCCTTTATTGATAAATCTTCTTTAAAGCAGAAACTGATTCAGAAGCTTATTCAAAAATTATATAAAAATACGCTTAAGTATAACCAAACTGTATTTTTTCAAAATCCAGATGATTTAAACTTATTTCGTCAATTAAAAATATTGCCTAAAACGGCCGCAACACAGTTGATTAATGGCTCAGGAGTGAATCTTGATTATTTTGAATATAAAAAGGATATCTGTTTAGCGCCAATTCGTTTTTTGATGATTGCCAGAATTATGCAGGATAAAGGTGTAGTTGAATTTATTCAAGCAGCCAAGCAGGTCAAGCAGGATTATGGTAATGTGGAATTTCATCTCGTTGGTTTTATGGATGAAAGTAATCATCATATTGAACAGTTGATTAACCAATGTGTAGAGAAAAAAATCATTAACTTCCATGGCGAATTACAGGATGTTAGGTCTATATTAGCGCAGTGTTCGGTTTATGTATTGCCATCTTATCGTGAAGGGACACCGAGGAGTGTATTAGAAGCCATGTCAACAGGACGTGCTATTATTACCACCGATGCGCCGGGGTGTCGTGAAACCGTGCAAGAAGGTCATAATGGTTATTTGGTTCCCATAAAATATGCTAATCATTTAGCTGAAGCAATGATTAAATTAATAGAAACCCCTGACAAAATCATCGAAATGGGTAAAAATAGTAGACAGTTAGTTGAAGAAAAATATGATGTTCATAAGGTCAACCAAGTAATATTGAAAACGATAGGTTTGTTAAATGATTAAACGGTTCTTTGATATTAGTTTAAGTCTGTTTTTGCTGATTATGCTATTGCCAATAATATTCATTCTATACATCGTTATATATCTTAAATTAGGTCCTCCTGTTATTTTTAAACAAGGGCGTCCAGGTTATCGCGAAAAAATTTTTACGATCTATAAATTTAGAACCATGACGAGTGAGACAGATCAAAATGGTAATTTATTACCCGATTCAATTCGGTTGACGAAATTTGGTAAATTTTTGAGAGCATTAAGTTTAGATGAGCTACCTCAATTATTAAATGTTTTAAAAGGAGAAATGAGTTTTGTAGGACCAAGAGCATTGTTAAGAGAATATTTGCCTTTATATAATCAAGAGCAGAAAAAACGACATTTAGTCAAACCAGGCATAACAGGTTGGGCACAAATAAATGGGCGTAATGCCATTAGTTGGGAGCAGAAATTTAAATATGATGTTTGGTACGTTGAGCATCAATCGATTTTATTAGATATGAAAATTATGTGGTTCACTTTGGTTAAAGTGATCAAAAGAAGTGATATTAATCAAGATGGTCAGGCGACAATGGAAAAATTTAAAGGTTCCCATGAGTGATTTATTAATTATAGGGGCTGGTGGACATGCTAAAGTTGTTTTTGATTGTGCTTCTCAACAAGGATTATTTGGGTCTTATACAGTTGTAGACAGTGATAAGCATAAATGGGGGAAAGAATTTCTAGATACAGTGATTTGTACTGAAATAGATATTAATCCTGATGATTATAGTGGTTTTGTATGTGCGATTGGGCATGATCAGATTCGAAAAACACTATTTCAAAAGTACCTGAAATTAGGTGTTACCCCGGTAAATGTGATTCATCCAAATACCTACATATCTTCATTTTGCGATTTAGGTCTTGGGATAATGATGATGAAAGGTGCGACAGTACATCCCGATGCTGAAGTGGGCGACAATGTTATTGTTAATACGCATGCGATTATTGAACACGATGTTAAGGTTGCTGATCACGTACAAATTTCACCTGGCGCAATTATTTGTGGTAATGTATCAATCGGCAGTTTAAGTTTTGTTGGTGCCGGTGCAGTAATTAAACAAGGTGTTGCCATAGGTCAAAATTGTATGATTGCTGCCGGAGCGGTGGTGGTAAAAGATGTACCTGATGGCCAGTTAGTTAAAGGCATCCCTGCAAAATAAGTTTTAAACTTCTCGTGTTTGTTTCAATATATCATTAGAGCATTTATATGATGATAATGGTATAGTAAATAGATGATGTAACGTTCGACTTTTTATAGATGTCAAATAAAATAAATGTAAATACTTGGCCTTCTTTTGCAGAAGATGAGATAACTGCTGTCGATAACGTATTACGCTCTGGTAAAGTTAATTACTGGACTGGAAATGAATGTAAGTTGTTTGAAAAGGAATTTGCTCGCTATATTGGCACAAATTATGCGATTGCGTCAGCAAATGGAACGGTATCGTTAGAACTGGCTTTGTATGCCTGTGGTATCGGCCCTGGTGATGAAGTAATTACGTCTCCACGCACCTTTATTGCTTCAGCAAGTGCCATTGTTGCCAGAGGAGCGATACCTGTTCTTGCTGATGTAAACTTAATTTCTCAGAACATCACAGCGGAAACAATTCAAGCAAAAATCACCAAAAAGACCAAAGCGATTATACCCGTACACTTAGCTGGTTGGCCATGTGATATGCCAAGTATAATGAATCTAGCAAAAGACTATGGGTTATACGTGATAGAAGATTGTGCTCAGGCACATGGTGCCTCCATTAACAATATAAAAGTTGGTGCTTGGGGAGACTTTGGTTCCTTCTCTTTCTGTCAAGATAAAATTATGACAACGGGCGGTGAAGGTGGGTTACTAACTTGTAACAATGAACAGCTATATAAAAAGGCTTGGGGTTATAAGGAACATGGTAAAGATTACGATACTGTTTTCCTTAAGCAACATCCGCCTGGATTTAGATGGCTGCATAGCTCATTTGGTACCAATATGCGCATGACAGAAATGCAGGCGGCTATCGGTCGAGTTCAGTTAGCTAAATTAGATAATTGGCTAGCAAAGCGTAATGCGTTGGCTGAAATATTTATTCAGAAATTACATTATCTGACTAATATAGAAATACCTTTACCAGGTGAAAATATTTACCATGCTTATTATAAGTTTTATATATTCGTCAAGACTGGTGCATTGGGAAAAGACTGGAGTCGAGATAGGGTTTTTCATGAAATCAACCAAAAAGGTATTTTTTGCAATGTAGGTAGTTGCTCTGAAATTTATATGGAAAAAGCATTTACGGATAGTCCATATGCATTGTCTGAATGTTTACCTAATGCTAAGCAATTAGGTAATATAAGTTTGATGCTGTTGGTACATCCAACATTGACTGAAACAATAGTAAATGATCAAGCTGAAATTATTAGATCCGTATTGCTAGAGGCAACTAAATAAAATGATAAAGCTTTCTTCTATTAAAAGTGCTCATGCTTGGATGATCCTTGCGCTGGATTTTTTAATGGTGCAATGTGCCTGGATATTAGCAACTTCTCATTTCTTTGAGCGGTATTCGTGGCATAAAATAGACAACACAAAACTAATATTTTTAGCCATCGCTTCCCTGCTTTCATTTAAGATTTTTAAAACTTATGCGGGTTTGTGGCGATATACTTCGACTGAGGATTTATTAGTTATTATTAAATCGGTGTTATTGACCTTATTATTGTTCCTGATAGCTAGGTTTTATTATGACAGACTGATAGATATATCGCGTGTATCGTTATTACTATTTATTTTGATGTCAATTGCATTTATGAGTGGAGCAAGGCTGATCTCAAGAATTTATCATTTTGGGCAATATCGTATTTCGAAGTCTACAAAATACCAGAAAAATTATATTTTAATTGGTGCGGGTTTTTCCGGTGAGCGATTTTTAAGAGAAAACTTACAACAACAAAATTCGCATATAAAGGTAGTGGCAATATTGGATGATAATGCTCAGCTTGCTGGCAAGAAGATAAAAGGGATTCCAATTATAGGGAATATTGAATTATTAGATGCCAGTGAATTGGTAAAGAAAAATGATATTCACGGGGTGATTATTGCAATTGCTCAATTGAATCGTAAAAAATTCCAAAATATATATTTATTTGCTAACAAGCTTAAGCTTGATGTCAAAACATTGCCCTCCATGGAGGAAATACTCGCTGGTAAAATCACCATTACTAACCTGCAAGATGTTACCATTGAGGACTTGTTGGGTCGAGATCAAGTCGAGTTAGATGTTGGAAAAATTCAAAAATTAATTGACAGTAAGTGTGTTTTAGTGACTGGTGGAGGGGGGTCAATTGGCTCTGAACTTGTTAGGCAAGTAATAAAGCTAACAACACCAAAAAAACTAGTTATTATTGATCATTCTGAGATAAATTTATATACGATTCAGCAGGATGTCAGTGGCCTAAATGCCGAAAAGTGTTATTTTCATTTGGGTAACATAGTAGATCGTAAATATATACAATCAATTTTTAAATTATATCGGCCCGATATCGTTTTTCATGCGGCAGCATATAAACATGTGCCATTGCTTGAAATGCAACCTAAGCAAGCATTTCTAAATAATGTTATCGGTACAAAAGCTCTGTGTGAAATTGCTGTGCAATCAAAGGTTTCAAAATTTATTATGGTTTCTACTGATAAGGCAGTTAACCCAAGTAATATTATGGGTTGTACTAAAAGGATTGCGGAACTAATCTGTCAGCGTTATGGGTCTAAACAAGAGCATACGCAATTTATCACCACGCGTTTTGGTAATGTATTAGGTTCTGCGGGTAGCGTCATCCCATTATTTAGAAAACAGCTTAGAAAGGGCGGGCCAATAACCGTTACTCATAAAGATATTGAGCGGTTTTTTATGACGATACCTGAGGCGTCACAACTGGTTATATACAGTGGTTGTGTCGGTAGAAATAAAGATGTTTTTGTGCTGGATATGGGTAAGCCTGTTAAGATAAGTAAATTGGCTGAGCAATTAATAAGGTTATCTGGTAAAGAGCCCTATGTTGATATTGATATTGTTTACACTGGTCTACGGCCAGGAGAGAAAATGTATGAAGAGTTGTTCTATCAGAGTGAACATCTTTTAAAAACTGACCATAGAAAACTATTCAAGTCGCAAAATGATCATATGATTACATTGGAATCATTATTTGGCAAGCTTGAGAAGATTCAAAATAATCTGCTTGAATTAGAAGATGAAGAAGTTAAATCACAACTATCACTATTAATAAAACATTAAGGATAGTATGACGAGAATTGTTTAATTGGTTTGGTTATTTATACTGGTCTGTAAGGGATAAATTGAGTTTGGATGATGTTGGAATATCAACAAGATAACATTATTACTTTAAAGCAAATATTAAAAATAATTCTCAAATATAAATGGTTTATATGTTTTGCTGTATTTATATTTGGATTATGTGCAATTGTTTATATTAAATCCAGGCTACCTGTATTCACTTCTAAAGTTTTAATCTCGGCGCCTTCTGAGTCACAAGCAAATCTTCTAAAATTGGATAAAAATCTAAGTCAAGTTATTAAAAAGCTTCAGTTAGATATTAAAACCAAACCCCATTATTTCCCATTCTTTGGAGAAAAAATAGCTTTAAAGTACAACCTGTCTAATTACAATAATCAACTAAGCCAGCCTTTATATGGCTTATCATCGTATGCCTGGGGTGGTGAAAAAGTTGACATAAGTTCATTTGAAGTAGGCGATGCATGGAAAGAACAATCGTTTAATTTACTCTATTTAGGTTCTGATAAATATCAAATCTTAAGTAATAATGGAAATGTTATTATTAATGGTGAGGTAGGAAAGCCACAGAGCTATAAGTTAAATAAATATGTATTCTTAGATGTACAAATTAATGAAATTCTAGCTAGAAAAAATACTGAATTTTCTATTAAAAACATCTCTTTTTCCGAAGTAATTGATCAGCTAAAGGCACAATTATCCATAACGCCGGTTAGTAAAGGTTCTAGTAACTATTATGTGTCAATGTCAGGGCAGGACCCAAAAAAAATAGCCGCTATTTTAAATGAAGTTGTTAAAAATTTTTCTTCAGTTGAAATTAATAAAACACTGGCAATCGTTAACTCACTTAGAAGTTATTTGTATGGTTTATTGCCTGAGTTTCAAAAAAGAATTTCCAAGGAAGAGAGTCTGTATCTAAAAGAATCAAATACTTATTATAAGTCTTTAAATACAGATGGTATAAGCGAAGAGGACCAAGTTTTATTGAATCAGCAAGAATTAATTATGTCTCAAATTAAGGAGACAGTTAATCAGATAGCTAACTTAGAGATTAACAAGTTAGTTTTGCAACAAAAAATTAAGTTATACCCAAAACAAATAAACCAATATAAGTCTGAAATGGTTAAACTTGATCAGCAGTTGCTTGAATTAAATAGCCAGCTGAGTGATCTGCAAAAGTCATTAGAAAGACTAATGGGTAGTTATTATAACAACGAAATAGCTTATATAAGCTTAATTTCGACACAAGCGAAATATGCTTCAGTGGTTAATCAGCTTGGAATGTATGATGATGTTGTATCAAGCGCAACGATTCCAGTTGAGTTAGTCAGCAGGGCAAAAATACCCTATAAAGGGGCTGTAAAGCCAGCTTCGCTATTAGTTCTAATAGGAGCATTGCTAGGTGGTCTGATTTTAAGCCTGTCTATCGTGTTTTTATGGGTTTACTTGCGTGGTCGGGTTGATGATGTCTTAAAAATAGAAAAACTGACTGGTTTAAACCTAATTGCAGAAGTTTCTAAACCTCAATCAAACCGCATATTTAATAGGAACAAAAATACTCTAAATAATAAGTTTAATACCACTGTTCATAGCCTTGAGAAAGTGCGAATTATAAAGTCAAACTTGCTGACATATAAACAACCTGATTCAGGTTTAATAGTCTCACTTACTGGTGTCGAGAAGAAAGTTGATAGTGCATATATCGCTGAAAATTTGTCTTTATTATTAAGTCAGGTGTCTTCGAGTCGTATTTTGGTTATTAATAATAGCAGTCATAATGCCTTATGTAGTTCCTTCAGGGTTAATGAGAATGGGGTAAGTCTATTACAGTTGTTGAAAGAACATTTGAGCTTAGATGCTGTTGCACAGAAAACACAATACGAAAATATTAGTTATATTGGATTTGGCGATATGTCTGATGGGAGTGCTGACACAATCAATGACAGGTCTTTGAGCGAATTATATGAAAAATTATCTGCAGAATATGATTATGTTATTATCAATAATACACCTTTATTGAATCACTCAGATGCAATTCAGTACATGCGTTATAGCCACGTAAATTTCTTGGTGGTTAAAAAAGATGCACATACTGATGATGATTATAATGAGCTTGTGAATATTGCTAAGGTAGCTAAGATTGAATACAATGGTTTTATAGCGATGTAAGTAAAATCAATGAAAATCCTTGTCGATGCAGATGCCTGCCCTAAACCAATAAAAGAGATTTTATACCGTGCAGCAATTCGATGTAAGGTAGATTGTATTTTGGTGGCTAATCAAATCCTAAATCATCCTATGTCTGATTATATTCGTTCTATTCAGGTGGCTAAGGGATTTGATGTGGCTGATAATAAGATCGTTCAAATGGTAGAAGAAAACGATTTAATTGTATCATCTGATATTCCTTTGGCTGATGAAGCGATAAAAAAGGGTGGCGTGGTATTGAACCCTAAAGGTAAAATCTATACTAAATCAAATATTGGACAAGTGTTGGCGATGCGTAATTTTTTTACAGAAATGCGAGATGCAGGACTCGTTCAGACTAAAACTAAATCTTTTTCTAATCAACAGTCTGAGGCCTTTGCAAAACAGTTAGATCGACTATTAGCTAAACGTTAGATTTTTTTGGATTTGTTTTTAAAGGTAAAGTTATGGTTACCTGTAAACCACCCTTGTCACGATTACGTAATTTAAATTTTCCATTATGGAACTGTACAGCAGTTGAAGTAATAGCCATGCCTAAACCACTACCTTCTATGTTGGTTTTTTGAACGCGTTTGGTTCGATAATAGGGGGATAATACTTTGCCGAGTTCATCAGGGTTTATTCCAGGACCATCATCTAAAATAGATATAACAGCCTTATTTCCGTCTACGTGTGCTTTGACCCAAAATTTTCCTGCATATTTCCTGGCATTATTAAATACATTAATCAAAGCGCGTTTTAGTAATGCTGGGTAGCCTGAAATATAACATTCATCTGGTAGTTCAATGTCAAAGCTGAAATCATAGCCCTTATCCTCTAATTCACATTCAACATTAATAAGCAGTTCAGTCAAGTTGAAAGTTTTCTTATTTTTGGTGTTTGAGCCTTCTGAAAAGGCTAATGATGAATCGATTATCATTTGAATCTCATCAAGCTGGAGAGATACTTTTTCAGATACTTCCTGGTCATCGATCATGCTGGCAAGTAAATATAAGTTTGTGAGCGTGTTTTTCATATCATGCGACATTGAAGATAGCATGATGGTTTTCTGATGTACAAGACCTTGTATCCGTTGTCTAAGCTGATCAATCTGCTCTTGCATTTCGTCAGGTAAAATAAAATCGTGATGATTTTTATTGCTTTTAATTAATCTTGCCGCTGTTTTGAGTAGTTCAGAGGGGAATACATGCCTGAAAATATAAATTAGTAAAAGCAACATTGCGGCAGTGAAAGCATGCATGATGATGACAATAATAATAACACTGCTAACGGATGATTCAGGGTGGTAAAAAGTATAGGCGGTCATCCATGCACCACTTTGATTTTCTTCGGCAATAAATAAGGAATGATGTGCTTTTAAGTGATCAATTAGTTCAAGTAACAATGGATAAGAAATTGAGTTAATATGATCTTTTTCATTTTCGCTTACGGTAAATGCCCCGGGTAGTTTTCCCTTGTATAAGTTGATTTGATTTTTTTGTAGCTCTGGATCAACTTTATTGCTGACTTTGAAGATTCTAGTTTCATGCTGGTCTACATTAAGTGCAGATAAGTGAAGACTGCGTAAAAGGCTGATAACTGTATTATATGCATTATAGTCGTAGTCTTTATTGATGTAGCGATTCATAGTTGAGTATACGAGGAGTGCTTCGACAAAGATAACGATCAAGATTGCATACATGACATGGTGAAAATTAATGTGATATTTTTTATATATTCCAATCAGTACGGAATTTAGCCATTTACGCATAAATCAATCAATTGGTTTTGCGTTTACATCAGCAACAAGTTTATACCCTTTGTAACGAAGTGCTTGGATTAAATCTTTACCTATTTTATTTCTAAGTCGATATACATAAACATTCATTGCTTGAAGACAGCTTGGGTCTGCATGGCTACCAAGTGCAGTATATAATTGCTCTCTACTTAAAACCTCTTGAGAATTGGTTAGGAAGAAGCGCAACAGTTTCATTTCGTATTCAGTTAAACTGACTGATTTGTTTGAGTTACAGTTAGTTAAGGAATTATCTTTATCAGAAAATATCCAGTGATCAAAAAAGTATTCATTTTTAGAGGAAGTGGCTTTATTAAATCTGTCTCGTTCTAGTTGTATTCGCCTTAGTATTGCTTGAACGCGAGCTAGAATCTCTTCTTTTTTAAAGGGCTTAGGTACAAAATCATCTATACCAAGATCAAATCCTTTTATCATATTTTCATCATTAGCATTTGCGGTGATCATAATAATGGGAACTGTCGAAATCTCACGAATCATTAGACATAGCTCATGGCCATTACAGTCCGGCAGCATGTAATCAAGTAATATTAAATCTGGGATTTGTTCCGCGAGTGCAGCTTTAAGATTCTTTCCATCTGCAACAGCAATAGTTTGATAACCACAATCTTTTAGTATTTTTGATAATAAATCGCGAATTAATTTCTCATCATCAACAATTAATATTTTATAGCTCATTTTGATAAAAAGTTATGATGCTCTATTTAAAAGCATATCCGTTGGAAAAGGATATGCCAGTTTTGTTATAAAAATTGCCAGATTTGCATTGAATTAGTCGGTATGTATCAAAACCTTAGCTATAATTATGCAGATATTGACTAATTATTGGGTTATCTATGGCTAAGAAAAAGTTATTTATATGTTTTATATGCTTTATTGCTGCATTTGGCGGGCTTTTATTTGGTATTGACCAAGGTTTTATGAATGGTTCATTAGAGCTTATTGAGAAAGATTTACATTTAACAGTGAATCAGAGTGCTAATTTTGCAGGGATTTTGTTATGGGGTTCTGTGATTGGTGCTGTTTTTAGTGGTTATGTTGCACGTGCTATTGGGCGCAAGAATACCTTGTTAGTCACTGCAGTGGTATTTACGGTATTTTCTTTCATAAGTATGTTGACAGATAGCTATGGTTTATTGATTACGTATCGTTTTATCTTGGGATTATCGGTTGGCCTTGCATCTTTTTCAGTGCCTTTATATCTATCAGAAATTGCACCTACCAGCTTGCGTGGAGGATTTATCTCCATGTATCAAATGATGATTACAGTCGGTATTTTTGCGGTTTTTGTTACAAATTATTTTATTGGGCAAGCGACAAATGATTGGCGACCAATGTTTTTAGCGATTACGGTTCCTGCTTTTGTTATGTTTGTGGGTATTCTTTTTATTCCAAAATCTCCGCGTTGGTTGTTTTTGAAAAATAAAAAAGAAGATGCTAAGAAAGTATTACACAAAACACGCTTTACCCAGGATGAGGTGAATTTTGAGTTTGCTGAAATGGAAGAGGCCGTTTCCATGAATGATACGAAAGGTGGCTTTTTTGCAATGCTAAAAGAGTCATTTTTTATCAGAGTATTGATTCTAGGCATGGTCATTCAAATGTTTCAGCAGTTAACAGGCATCAATTCAGTTATATATTATTCAACCTCAATCTTTATTGGTGCAGGTATTTCTAGCCCTGTGGTAGCAACGATTATTGTTGGTCTGGTTAATATGTTAACAACAATATTGGCCGTACTTTTTGTTGATAAATTAGGACGCAAGCCTATTTTATATTTTGGTTACTCTGTTATGGCTTTAAGTTTATTTGTTTGTGCTTGGATATTCCATATTGAGGGGTTGGGTGTCGATTTAACCGGAACACAAAAGATGACGATTGTAATATCTACGCTTGTATTTATATTTGCATTTGCGGTATCGGCTGGTCCAATTGCCTGGGTATTATGCGCTGAATTATTTCCACTGAAAGGTCGTGATTTAGGCATGACTATTACCACGGCAACAAACTGGATTTTTGCAGCGTTAGTTGTAACTTTCTCGTTACCAATGATGAAGTTTGCTGATGGGTCACCTAACCCTGTTGGTGGTTCTCATTTATTTATATTCTTTGGTGTTTGTTGCATTGCTTTTATCTTTATATTGAAGTTCTTCATTCCCGAAACGAAAGGTGTTTCCTTAGAAGAAGTTGAAGAGAATTTGAAGAGTGGTAAGAAATTAAAGGACTTAGGGACAGTGCCAGAAGTATCAAATATTGCCCATAAGCGCTAAGACTTAAACGTTTCAAACCACCACGCGGCTATGATTCCCCAAATGGCATTCAATATTAAAATATTTAGAGGCATTAGGTAGCCAGCATCAACTCCAAAATACCCAATGCCTGATTTTGGTGCAAAGTATAAAAATGTTACAATACTTGGGGCTAAACTAAAAATAATTCCTCTTAAAAACCATTTGCTTTTTGATAATGGCAATAGTAATAAAAATGCCCAGATACCACCCCAAGCCACCATTTTATATATCTTTAATACTAAGGCTTCTCCAGACAGGTTTGGCAAGTTAATACTAAGCGAATTAGCCAAGCCATATTTAACTTCAAGCCACATTAATAGTGTAATAATTAACGCACCTAATGCACCTGCTGTAAAAGCAATTGATAGTTCTTTAAGTGATATCATTCATTTAACTCCTTTATATTTGAAAAAATTTATTAGACTTTAATCCCAACCAATAACACGATAACCTTCATTTGCTAAGCATTGATCAACATAGTTTTGCTTTAATTGATCAGGTGACATTGCACCAACTGCAGCACCTGATGCGGCCCCAGCTGCGGCACCGATCCCTACACCAATCCAATTGCCCGTGAATATACCCCAGACGACACCCCAAATCGCGCCTAATATTGAACCTTCCGCCGCACCCTTGAGTATTTTTTTGGCCTCAGGAGACTTTAGATACTCGTCGGCTTCATTTTCACATTGTTTTATATCACTGTCAGCTTGTTCTTTGCCAACCTCTTTATAGTGATGATTCGGGTATAAAACAGGGGTTGATGAACAGCTAATTATCAAAAATGCGGTAAAAACAATACACAATATTTTAAAATGGTTCATAAATGGAATTCATTATGGGGTTTGATAAAAGTATAGGTGACAAAATTTGAGAAGCGAATTTTAGGTTATTTCGTTAGTATATTTAATACTCTTCTTAATGGTTCAGCAGCACCCCATAGAAGTTGGTCGCCGACAGTAAATAAGTTGATATGATAAGGGGATATATTTGTTTTCTTCACCCGACCAACAGCAATATCAAGCGAACCTGATGTTGAGATTGGCGTAAGGTCTTTAAAAGTTGCATCTTTGTTGTTTTCAACTAATTTCACCCATTTATTACCATTCTTTATTAAGCTGTTTATTTCATCAAGTGGTATGTCTTCTTTTAATTTAATGGTTAGCGCTTGGCTATGAGAGCGTAAAGAGGAAACACGCACACAAATACCGTCTACAGGAATGTTATTTTTAGACTGGAGTATTTTATTCATTTCAGCACAAGCTTTCCATTCTTCTCTGGTTTGTCCATTCTCTACAGCGGAATCAATCCAGGGTAATAGATTAAGTGCGAGTGAGTTATTGATGACATGTTTTGGGAAGTCATCAGATTGAATTTTTTGACGTAATTGTTGCTCTAATTCAATAATGTTGTTTGATTGAATATTTTGAGTTAAGTAGCCCATTTGTGCTAACAGTTCTTGCATTGCTTTAGCCCCAGCACCAGATATTGCTTGGTAGGTCATGGAACTTACCCATTCGACCAAGTTGGCATTTAATAGGCCTGAAATGGCCAGCATCATCAGGCTGACTGTACAGTTACCACCAATGAAATTCTTAATACCATTCTGAATCGCTGAGTCGATCTGGGTTCTATTCAATGGGTCAAGCACAATAATACTGTTGTCATCCATTCTTAAGGCTGAGGCCGCATCTATCCAAAAACCATCCCATCCTTTTTGACGTAATGGTGAAAGTACTTTTTTGGTATAATCGCTACCTTGGCAAGTGAGAATAATATCCATTTTAGATAATGCATTAAGATCATGTGCGTCTACTAGAACAGGTAGGTTAATACCAATCGAAGGTGCTGCTTCTCCAGCCTGAGAGGTGGTAAAGAAGGTTGGGTCAATATTCTTGTCAAAATCATTTTCAGCCAACATTCTGTCTATAAGAACTGAGCCTACCATTCCGCGCCAACCGACAAATCCAACTTTATGCATTGCTATTTCCTATACTTTTCTCATTTACGTTACAGTTTTAATCCATCTATTATTTAAGTCAACTCAAAAGTACGACAGAGACAAAAAATCTGTGTGATAAGTCCAGACAATTGCAATACAGTTGGTATAATCAAGCAAATAATAGAATATCCTCATGTGAGAATTAAATGCGTTATATCGTTCATAAATTTGGTGGATCAAGTTTAGCTGATGCAAAAAAAGTTAATAATATTGTTAATATTGTCTCTGGCAAAAACGAGGTTGTGGTTGTTTCGGCAACGGGCAAGACAACTAGTAAGTTAAAACAATCTTTGTCATTAGCAAAATCTAACAAAGATTACACTTCAATATTACAAGACATATTAGAATCTCATTTTAAGATTATTGATACATTTTCGCATTGCCAAAATCAATCCTTGAAAAATGAGATTGCTGCCGACATTAAAGATATTTCACGTATTTTGACCACAATCGTACTGACAAAGACGTATGCTGATAGCCTTAAGAACTTTGTCTTAGGCTATGGTGAGCTTTGGTCAGCCAAAATATTAACGCATTGTTTGCAATGTGCTGGTGTGGATGCAGGATTTGTTGATGCCTCTAAAGTATTGCATGTGGATGATACAAATTTCCCCGTTTCTGTTAACTGGTCAAAAAGCCAAACTATGCTTCATGAACATATGCTAGAACATAAGCATGATGTCTATGTGATCACTGGATTTATCGCGCAAAACCTAGAAGGTCATAGAACCATTCTGGGTATGAACTGTAGTGATTATTCGGCTTCAATCTTTGCCAAATTAACGGATGCATCTGAATTAAATATCTGGACGGATGTCGCAGGTATATATAGTGCAAATCCTCAGGCAGTGCCTAATGCGCAAAGCTTAGATTCATTATCATATAAGGAAGCATTAGAATTAGCTTACTTTGGTGCCTCTGTGGTTCATCCATTAACGATTAGTCCGATGATGGAAATGGGTACACCGATTTACATTAAAAGTAGTTTTGATCCTCAGGCTAAAGGGACGGTTATTCGTGATGAAAAAGACTTAGAATCCTCATCCTTAGCGAAAGGTGTTAGTAGTATTACAAATGTCGCGATGTTGCGTGTTCAAGGTGCTGGAATGATAGGTGTCTCTGGTATTTCGGCTCGAGTTTTTAATACACTTGACCGTGCGAAAATATCAGTATTAATGATTTCTCAAGCGAGTTCTGAATATTCTATTTGTTTTGCGATACCAATTCCTGAGTCGAATAAAGCGGTAAAGGTTCTGGAAAAAGAATTTATGAATGACATTAAAAGTGGCAACATTGAGCATGTTCGCTGTGAAAAACCCTATGCGCTTGTTACTGCAGTGGGTGATGGTATGATTTCCCATCCCGGCTCACTCGCAAAAATGATTAATGCGCTTGCGGAGGCAAATATTAATATTCACGCGATTGCGCAAGGTTCTTCTGAACGGAGTATTACCGTTACCATAAAAGAGGAAAAAGAAGAATTGGCATTAAGTGCTGTTCATAATGCATATTATGCTTAACATCTAAGGATATTAATGAGCAAGATTATAATAAATTCTGATATCTATTCCGTTGAAGCCTATGCGCCTGCTACGAGTGCAAATTTTGCAGTTGGTTACGACTTGATTGGATTTGCAATTGAAGGTGCAGGTGATGTTGTTAAGCTAGTTAAGCGTGATGATGATACAATTTTAATCCATGAAATTGACGGTGTAGAAGGTGCTGAAAGGCTCCCCTATGATGACCGGAATGTATGCGTTGCCATTATAAAAAAATTCTTAGCTGATTATCAGCTGACTGCAGGGTTTGATATTTATATAAATAAAGGTATTTCATTAAGCTCAGGGATGGGTGGTTCAGCGGCTTCTGCCGTTGCTGCCATTACCGCATTAAATGGTTTCTTTAAAAAGCCATTGCCTTTATCTGCGCTAGCAGATTATACAATTTATGCTGAAAGTTTAATTTCTGGTGGTGTTTATCATGGTGATAATGCCATTCCATCTCTATACGGTGGTTTAGTCTTAATCCAAAACTCTAAACCGTGTGAAATGGTTTCTTTGCCAACTGTTGATGTAAAAATAGTGATTGTTCATCCGCATATAGAAGTTGAAACAAAAGAAGCAAAAAAATTAATGCAAGTGCCATTTAATATCTCTGAAATCGTAGAACAATCAGGTAATTTGGCTGCGTTTATTTGTGCTCTATATCGAAATGATATTGATTTATTAGCACATAGTTTGCATGACGTCTTAGCTGAACCAAGACGCTCAAAATTAATTATTGGCTTTGACCATGTTAAACAGGCGGCAATGGATAATGGTGCAATTGCAAGTTCAATATCAGGTTCAGGGCCATCCATGTTTGCGGTAGCCAGAGATGATAAAACTGCGAATAAAATTGCAAAATCAATGGTTGCAGAATTTACACGTCATGGTCTTTATTCAGAGTATTGGATATCTCCTTTGAATGCACCTGGTGCTGTTATTAAAAATATCGAAACAAAATCGAATTTATCTGCATAGATCATTAAGGGGATCTTTAAATAATTTAGGAATACCCATCTTAAGCTTTTAAATTTACCAGAGATTAGTTGCAAATTTTGCTAATAGAATATGCAATTAACTGCAATATGCCCCTTATTATGATAAATTTGAATTATTAATCTGATGCATCCAGAATTATTAGAGGCGCCCATATGAAATATAAAAGTACGCGTGGAAAACAAACACCTGTTTCTTTAAGCTTTGCCATGAAAACTGGTTTAGCTGGTGATGGTGGCTTATACATTCCTGAACAGTTTCCAACTATTGACTGGAAGTCATTATCAAAAGATATGGCGTATCCAGAATTTGCACAAGTCATGCTTACGCCATTTTTTGAAGGGGATGAATTAGCAAACAAATTGAATCATATTTGTCAAAATGCATTTAGCTTTCCTGTTCCGGTAAAACAATTAGACGAAAATACTGCCATCTTGGAATTGTTTCATGGTCCAACGCTATCCTTTAAAGACTTTGGTGCTAGATTTTTGGCAAATTCTCTCAGCCAAGTAAAGACAGATAAAGTGATTACGATTATTGTTGCGACCTCGGGTGATACAGGTTCTGCAGTTGCCGCTGCATTCCATAATCAACCTAATATACGTGTCGTGGTAATGTTTCCAGATGGTAAGATTTCTAAACGACAAGAAAAACAGATCACTTGTTGGGGCGATAACGTACTTGCAATCTCTGTAGAAGGCGTATTCGATGACTGTCAGAAATTGGTTAAAGAAGCCTTTACAAAAAGCTGGTGGACCGAGCGCACACATTTGAATACTTCGAATAGTATTAACATTGGGCGATTATTGCCGCAAATGACCTATTATGCCTATACAAGTTGGCAGCACTATCTTAAGCATGGTGAGTCAGCAAATTATATTGTCCCAACTGGGAATATTGGTAATGTCTGTGCCGCATTTTGGGCGAAAAAAATTGGTTTCCCAATCGGCGATATCGTATTAAGTCAAAATGCAAATAATACGGTTGGGGAGTATCTGGCAAAAGGGGAATATAATCCGAAAGATAGCATTGAGACATTAGCCAATGCGATGGATGTCGGTAAGCCTAGTAATATAGAACGGCTGTTTAATATGTTCCCTGAATTTAAAGTATTTAAAGAAAATATTCGTGCATTTACCGTTTCTGATGAACAGATTTCTGAGACGATTAAGTCTGTTTATGAGCAGTATAACGAAGAAATTTGCCCGCATACTGCAACAGCCTTTTATGCCCGACAACAGTTAGATGATAATAAAAAATATATTTGTGTTGCAACGGCACATCCGGCTAAGTTTGAATCGGTTATCGAGCCAATTTTAGCTAAAGAGATTCCACCCACGGAACAGCTTCAGGAGTTGCTTGATAGAGCGCAATACAAAGTTGAAATTAAAGCGGATATGGAATCGTTATGTGATACTTACGCCCAGTATTTTAAAAATTAATTTGATGTTGGCTTAGATTAAATGATTAACTGTGAACATGTCTATACGGGCGATATCCTACGTCAAAAAACAACCGATGTGATGAATGTATTTTCTGATGAAGTTAAATCAACGATTAGCTTACTGATAGAAAAAGGTAACCTAGGGCTAAATGGTCAAAAAGCAATTGGTGTTGCTGCGCCACAAATAGGTATCTCTAATAGAATATTTATTTATAGATTACCTATTATCCAAGATGGTGAAGAGGCTGATTATAATGTCCCTTGGTCTACTGTTATTAATCCATCCTATCAACCAGCTGATAATACAACGGTTCAGTTGATGAAAGAAGGATGTCTGTCTGTCCCTTATTTTTATAGTGAGAATGTGCCAAGGTATGAATCAATTGAGTATAGCTACATTGATGAAAATGGGGTGTTTTACCAAGGCGTTGCTTCAGGGATGTTTGCGCATGTATTTCAGCATGAGACGGATCATTTAGATGGTAAGTTATATATTGACTTATTAGAAAATATCGGTGACTTAAAAATATCAGATGGCACGCCAATTCGTTAGTTTTATTGCATTTTAAATTTACTTTTATATACTTTTCTTTTCACTTTTCCCATTAAAAAAGCACATATAAAAAAAACTGTAATTTCCTAAAATATTTTCTAGGATTTTTAAAACTTATATCTATAATTGCATTTGAAATCAGATTGGAGGAATAGGAGTTTTAAATGTCCCATCAGTTAAATGAAATTGGCAAGGTGTTTTAATGTATACGGATAAGAATGTTTCAACATGGTATGGAAAATTAAGCACAAAGAATAAAGATATTATTGTTATATATGACAATCGAGTTATTGCTTCAAAAGGTCGAGTTAGTTTTTACCATACTGGTCGTAAAGAAATTGTTGAGTTTGTAGAAGATATTGTTAAGAAAAATTTACATGACTTATCAGATGAAGAATTAAAAGAAGCCGAAAAAGAATATAAAAAAGAATGGAATGCTGCGTTTACAGAGTATAAAAAACAACATCCCGCTTTATTCCCAACAAAAAAATCTACTGCACCTGCTCCAGAGACCAATACATTTGATGATGTTGAAATTGAGGAAGATGATGAGGAAGATCCTGATATGATTAATATCGATGACTTAGAGTCTGAGGATGATTTCGACGAAGAAGAGGAAGAAGATTAGTTTATCTTTTTTGTTCATAAATACATTTCAATACACTTGATTTTTTTGCAGTAAGCTCTCATATTATTTTCATAGGATTTTGTTAAAATCAAAAATGAACCTAGGAGGTAATATGAAGAAAATATTTTTGGCTTCCGCTCTATTTGCGGCAACAACTTCACTTTTTGCAGCGACAGTTACTTTATATGATCAACCAGAGTCTGGCTCAAAGTCAATCGGTCAAGTCGATTCCTCTCAAGTTAAACCTTTTTACAAGAAAGGTGAATGGCTGAAAGTAGGTGACCAGGCCAATGGACAAGTTGGTTGGATAAAGTCAGCGAAATTGCAAGCGGCTAAAAATAAATCGACAAAAGAAGAACTGGCTAGTATTCAACAAGCCCAAAAAGAAGCTGAACAAGCTAAGAGTCAATTCGAGCAACAATATCAGCAAACGGTGCAACAACTTAACCAAAGGCAAGAATCTTTATTGCAAAAGCTTAATAGACAGCAAAATCTTTCTCAACCAAGCAGCAGCATACAGTCATCCCTGAAACAGACCTCTGTAAGCTATGCTGGAAATGGGCAAGATGGAAAGGTAAAAGTAACTGAGCAATGGACAAACAAAGATGGTAAGTTAGAAACTAAAACTTACGAGATGCCAGTAGCTCAATATAATAAACAACAAGCCAATGCTCAATCAAATTCTGCATATCAGCAAATGCAGCAGCGTCACCAGCAGATGGAGGCTTATATGAACCAGATGATGCAGCAAATGCAACAGCAGTTTGGATCATCCGCAATGCCTGTTCAAAACAATACCCTGAGTACAGGTAATCCTGTTATATCATCAAAAAGTGAGAGCTAATTTACATTCTAAATTATCATTAGCCTGTATTATGTTTTAATGACTTATATGCTAAGTTTTAGTTAATGCAATTTCTTTCAAGTTGAGCCAGTATGTTTTATTTACACACTTCAAATAAAACAGAAAATTTACTGGCACATTTAGATACTGTTCTTAAAAACTCAAAAACAAGTTCTATTCTCGAGAAACAAACTTTTTTAATACAAAGTGAGGGCATGGGTCGTTGGCTCATGCAGCAGATGGCGATTAAGAATAAATTATTTTGTAACTATGAATTTATTTTCCCTAATCGATTCTTTGAAAAGGTTGCGAAATCCATTGGCTGTCATCTTTTGGACGAAGACTTTGATAGAGCAAATTTGGTTTGGCGGATTTATTCAATATTATCATCACTGGATATATCAGAATTCCATACGCTGAGATCATATATCAACGGAGATGTTACTGGTGTTAAACGATTTCAGTTATCACAGCAGTTAGCTAATTTGTTCGATCAATATCAGATAGTGCGTCCAGAAATTTTATTTAATTGGCAGAATAATGAATGTTTGTTTGAAGGAACGCAGTATCAAGAAACAGAATCGTGGCAACAAACTATCTGGTTAGAGATTATAAAGCAAATTAGAGGTGACGCTAAAAGCCGAACGGAGTTATGGCAAGAAGCAATTTACCAAGTTAAACATCATCAATATGCGAATGATTTTCCAAAAGTAGTATCAATATTTGGCATAAATAACTTACCAGAAGTCTATCTGAAATTTTTAGAAGCATTATCAGCGCATATTGATATTCATTTGTATCTTTTGAACCCATCGCAAGAATATTGGTTAGATATCCCGTCAAAAAAACAAATTGCTTTAGAAAATTTACACAAAGGTTTTGATCAGCAAGCTGATCTTTTAGAAGCAGGCCACCCGTTATTAGCAAATTTCGGTAAACAAGGACAGTACTTTCAGGAGTTATTGCTTTTAGAAGAGAAAAATTTTGAGAGTCACTTTGAAAGTTTTTTAATGACAGAAGGGCGGTCTTGGCTTGAGCATATTCAAAATGATTTGCTATGTAATCAGCTTACGTTACCTAATCGTACAGCAATTGATGATAGTATAAAAATTCATAATTGCCACACGCCTATCCGTGAGCTTGAAGTCTTAAAAAATGAGATTCTATACGTGCTTGATGAAACAGATATCCAGTTACGTGATATTGTTATTATGGCGCCGAATATTGAAGATTATGCACCATATATCCCAGCTATATTTTCAGACATTAAACATACTTTAGCCGATGAAACGCTCAGGAATGCCAATCCGCTAATAGATGCCTTTGAGCAATTTTTTCAAGTGATTATGGGAAGGTTTGGTTGGCAAGAGGTGCTAGATTTACTGACGCTTCCCGAATTACAAAGTAGCTTTGATATTAACGAAAATGAGCTTGAACAAATCGCTTATTGGGTTAAAGAGACGAATGTGCGTTGGGCGTATGCAAAGGCGCATAAGCAAGAGTTAGGTATTCCTGAAGATGAATTAAATACTTGGTTTTTTGGCTTACAACGCATGATGATGGGCTATGCAATTGGTGATGATCAAAATTTATTTGATGGTATTTCAGCCTATATAGAAATAGAGGGGCAATCTTCAATAGTATTGGGGAAGCTTTATCAATATATCAACTTCTTGATTACAGCCAGGAGAAAGTTTTCAAAACAATATACCTTAGCAGACTGGGTGGATCTTCTCAGTGACCAAGTGTCTGTATTGTTTAAAGATGAGAATGTGCAGTCATATCATAAGGTGGAATTGCTCACCAAGTTAACGGATTTAACCAAAGATGCATTAGCCTTTTTTGATTCTAAGCTAGAGTTCAAAGTGATATTAAATTGGTTTCAAGGATTAAGTTCTGAGGTTTCATCAGCACAAGGTTTTTTGACAGGCGGCTTAACATTTTGTTCTATGCTACCAATGCGCTCCATTCCATTCAAAGTTATTGCGTTATTAGGCATGAATGAAGGTGACTTCCCGGGAATTGATCGTAAAAACACGTTTGATCTAACACAAGTTCAATTCAGAAAAGGTGATCGTTCAAAACGGCTCGATAATAAGTACCAATTCTTAGAAACACTCTTATCTGCCAGACAAAAATTATGGTTATTTTATCAAGGGCAATTAGCGGAAAATAACGAACCGTTACAGCCATCATCCGTTGTGAGTGATTTAATTGATACCTTCACCGAGCACTATCAAGTGCCTGAAGATGCGCTTGTTACTAAGCATCCTTTGCAAAGCTATCATCAAACTTATTTTGCTAAAAATAATCGTTATAAGAATTATAATGTTTTACAGTTTGATATCGCAAAGCATTTACAGGATGCGCGTAGCCAACAAGCCAGCAGTGCCAAATCATTTTGGTCGCAACAGTCGCAATACATCAATACTCCTTCGCCTGAAAGAATCGAGATTAAAGATCTCATTCAGTTTATCAAAAATCCGCAATCTTATTTTGTTAAAAATATACTGCAACTTAAGCTAAATGTAGAAGATGAAACCATTGAAGAAAAAGAACCTTTTGAAATAGCAGGATTAACTCGATATGAATTAAAGCAAAATTTAGTTGCTGAACTATGCCATAGCGATGTACAAAATAAAGATGAATTATATGAAGCATATAAAGCAAAAGGGGTACTTTTGGGCGGTGAGGTTGGTAAGCAGGTTTTTACTAATTATTGGCAAATAGCACAAGAATTTGAACAAATTTTTAAAGGTATCTGCTTAGAGGCAGGTAATGCAGAAGAAGATTTGCTGATTGATAAACAAATACAAATTGATCATGACATTTCAGTAACCTTGGCAGGGGTGTTAGGTCAGCAATATCAAAATGCGATGGTATTGTTTAGAATTGGCGATTTGGATGGAAAATCCTTATTATCTGCTTGGATACAACATTTGTTAATCAATCAAGTCAAAACTAAACAAACATATTTGATTTATGGTAAAGATCAAGTTCAGGTGCTTACGTTTTCATCTTCTCAACAATCTATTTCTCCGCTTTGTGAATGGTTAAAGTTATTTATATCTGGGCAACAAAAGCCTAGTCATTTATTTGTTGAACCTGCATTAGACTATGTGAGGCAATTACATAAAAATAATGTTAGAAAGACGCCAAAGACTATGGCGCTTGAAGCGTTTCAAACCCAATTAAACAGTGGGTATCATCCTGAATGGCAATTGCTCTATCGAAATTTTACCAAGAATGATATAGCGCAATTATTTGATAAAGATTTTGAGCACATCTGTGAAAGATTAATTGATCCAATTTGGAGTGCGGTTTCTTTATGAAAAATACAGAAATATTTAATGCATTTGAAACAGAGCTACACCTCGGTGCAAACTTAATAGAAGCAAGTGCGGGAACAGGTAAAACGTTTGCGATTGCTATGCTGGTTGTGCGCTTAATTGTCGAAAAGGCAATTAAAATAGATGAAATTATTGTGACGACATTCACTAATGCCGCAACAGCAGAATTGAAAGAACGTATTCGTAGTCGAATTCGAGAAGCCTTATTGCTAGCAAAGCAAAAAGAAAATCTTGTATCAGATAAATTACTAAAAAGCTGGTATCACAACTTATCTCCAGATATCCGTGAACTAGTCTATGAAAGGTTAACGCTTGCCTTATTAGAAATAGACAGTGCGGCGGTATTTACTATCCACGGCTTTTGTCAAAGAATGTTGGTTGAATTTGCCTTGGAGACAGGGCAGTTATTTAACTTAGAATTAACCGATAATATTAACCATTATTTTGATCAAGTTACTGAAGACTTTTGGCGAACAGAAATTTATGGTGCTGATGCGTTCAAAGTTGAAATATTACGCCAAAAATATAAAACGCCCAGTGCATTATTAAAAAGTGTTAAAAATGGGTATACGGCTTTGAGGGTCTATCCAGATTTTTCAAATATTCCAAAATACGAGATAGATTCAGTAAGAGCAGCACATCAACAAGCAATACAAAGCCTAAATACATTTTCTGAAATACTAGCTCCAGAGAATGAAGAAAAATTTAAGAAAGGTGAATGGGCTAAATATATAGAAGTCATTCATCAGCCTGAAGCACTACTGAGTCACGCTACTATGTTTACTGAAGCAGGACTGAAAAATACGTTTAATGGGCATAAATTCCGGAAAAATAAAAACCAAAGTAGCGATGAGCGTAAAGATGCTTTTATTGCAGAATATGAGATATCGTTCGCACCTTTTGAGCATTTATACGAAACCATTCAGCAAGCGCAACAAGCTATTTTATTAGGTACCCGCTATCAGTTACTCGAAAAGCTTAAGGAGTCGGTTCCAAAACGGTTGTTAGAGCATCAAATGACAAGCTTTGATGGCTTAATTCAAGGTCTTGCCGATGCTGTAAAAAGCGATAACCTTGCTTTAATAAATGGTCTGCAACAAAGATATAAAGTCGCTTTAATTGATGAGTTTCAAGATACAGATAAAGATCAGTGGGATATATTTGCGGCAGTTTTTTTATCAACCAGTCATTACTTGTATCTAATTGGTGATCCAAAGCAAGCTATCTATAAATTTAGAGGTGCAGATATTTTTACTTATTTTTCTGTAGCAGAACAAGCTAATCAGAAATACACCCTTGCTTATAATTGGCGCTCACATCCAGGCATTGTTAAAGGGGTGAATTGTCTCTTTGAGAGCATGGACAAACCTTTTGTTATCGATGACTTTGCATTTGAGTCTGTCTCTGCAGCCAAAACAGATGAAGATGGAGAAATAGTTGATTTATCTGGTCAGTCAGTTAAGCCGATGCAGCTGGCGATTATAGGTGATGAAAATCCACTTGCGCAGTGTTTAGCTGATAAAATTGTTGCGCTATTAGATGGTAAGTACGCTATTCAATCTGAGAAAGAGAAAAGGTCGATAAAAGCGAGTGATATCGCCATTCTTGTTGGTTCTCACAAAAATGCTGAAGCGTATCAGAAAGCCTTATGGCAGGTAAATGTGCCTGTAACCATCAGTCGAACAGCTTCTGTTTTTCGATCTGTTGATGCAGAACAATTATTAAAAGTTCTATATGCGGTATGCTACCCCAGTAATCTTATGTATCTTAAAGCCATGCTGAGCACTGATTATTTTGGGCTTAATGCGGTGAGTTACTATGAGCAGTTCTTGCAGTCAGAAGATGCTTTAGATGGACTTGTTGAACGCTTTTCGATTTATCATCAGTTATGGTTAAACGAAGGCTTTATGCCTATGATCACCACATTGCTAGCTGATGAAGGTATTAACGAGAATTTATTAAATCAACCTAGATTTGAGCGACGCTTGACTGATGTAACTCATCTCAGTGAATTAATGCAGCAAGCGATTTCAATGGATAGACTGGGCATATTCAAGGCACTTGAATGGTTTCAACAGCAAATTGAAAAAGCGGGAGAAAATTTAAATAGTGCGGATGAGCAGAAAATTCGGTTAGATAGTGAGAAACAAACGGTCACGATTATTACCATGCATGCTTCTAAAGGGTTAGAGTATCCTATTGTGTTTTGTCCTGATCTCGCAAAATCACCATCAACCAGAGCAACTGATATTATTAAATTTAATGAACAGGGTGTTGGTCAGGTGGTTGATATTGGTTCAGATAACTTCGAGCAGCATCAGCAGCAACTCGCGATAGAAAATTTATCAGAGAAAATGCGTTTGTTTTATGTGGCGATTACACGTGCGAAATATTTATGTTATTTAGTCTGGCCGCATCAGAAAACAGCTAAGTCTTTATCTATTGTAAACCACTCACCATTATCTTTTCTGCTTGGACTAAGCAATGTGAATGATTTTGAAATGGTTACATCACAATTTGAAAAATTTTCTGCAGACTACCCAGAGGTATTTAATGTAGATGAGCTGAAAATTAAAAATATAGCGCACAAGTCAGCTGATGATAACCAGCTATCGGAAGCACTATCCCCATGGGTGTCAACTAAACCTATTGATCAAACATGGCAGATGACAAGTTATACTGCTTTGTCGAGACTATCTGATGATTCGACGCAACAAGATATTGCTTATATCAAAGCAGAAGATGAAACCATCGTTGATGATAAAGAATTAGCCTTAGGTTCAGAAGATTTAACTATAATGGAAGAAGATCTGCTACCAAAGGGGGCGGCAACAGGAAATCTCATCCATGAAATGCTGGAGAAATTTAGTTTCTATTTATTGGCCCAAGATGTTTATGAGCCTAGGATTGAACAAGAATTAATTCGCTATTGTAAAAAGTTTTCATTACTAGAAAACATTATTCCTTTGGTGAAAAAGCTTTTGATCAATAGCTTAAAAACACCTCTTTCTGTATTAAGTAATACCCCTTTATCTAAGCTAACTGATAACGAAACCTTAAAAGAAATGCCATTTTATTTATCTCTTGCGGCAATGAATACCCAGCAAATAAATAAGATATTGGCAAATGAAAGAACATTTCAACCTATTGGCTATAAACAGATAGAGGGTTTGATGAATGGTTTTATCGATTTAATTTTTATGAAAGAAGGAAAATACTACATCGCAGATTATAAAAGTAATTACCTTTCATCTTATGACCAATCTTCATTGATTGAAGCCATGCATCATCATAATTATGGTTTGCAGCTATGGATATACTCTGTAGTTCTGCATCGTTTTTTACAAAATAGTTTGCCTGATTATGCGTTCGAAAAACATTTTGGCGGCGTATTTTATTTTTTTATTAGAGGTATGCACCTAGACCATAAAGACAGAGGTGTCTACTATCAGAAACCAGATATAAAAACTCTGACAGCGCTATCTGACTTACTCACTGAAGAGGTGGTTATATGAATAGCCAGATAGAAAAGCGATCATTTATACAAATTGATGACGCTTTGTCAGATTATTTTGGTCAATATTCTGGCTTATCGGGTGAGCAGTTAACTTTATTGAAAGGTGTTATTTTATCACTCTCAGAAAAAATGAGATCGGGGCATACTTGTTTGCCGATTGATCCAAAAGCTTGTGCATTATTTTTGAATGCAAATTTAGCTTCGGATGGCACTAATATAAAACCATTTGTGATTGAGAATAATCATTTATATTTTTATCGTTACTGGAAATACGAAACCATAATTGCTGAGAAAACCTTTGATCTATCCTGTAAACTTGATACTTTCGAGTCTCAGGAAATAGTCATTGATAATCTATTTCCTCAAGATGACTTAGATACCAGCATTGAAGGCATTGATTGGCAAAAAAATGCAGTAGAAAAATCTATTCATAAAGGATTTAGTATTATTACGGGTGGGCCGGGGACAGGTAAAACCACAACAGTCATCAAGCTATTAAGTGCTTTAATTTCTTTAAGTGATCAAAAACTTAATATTGCATTAGCTGCGCCAACGGGTAAGGCAGCTGCACGTTTGCAAGAGTCAATTATAAAGGGTAAATCTTGGTTGAAAGTAACCTTAGGCGCTACGGCTGAAAACATTCCTGATCAAGTACATACAATCCATAAATTACTTGGCAGTATCTATTTAAGCCCTTATTTTAAATATAACCAAAGTCGACAGCTACCTTATGATGTCGTGGTCATTGATGAGGCTTCTATGATTGACGTGCCGTTAATGGCTAAATTATTACAGGCATTAAAAGATAACACGCGATTAATTCTATTAGGTGATGTTCATCAGTTAGCCTCTGTTGAAGTAGGGTCTGTGCTCGCTGATTTATCGAATGCTTTACCTAATCAAACCTTTTATCTTAAAAAAACCTATCGTTTTTCAGGTGCTATTAAATTATTAGCGGATGCAGTGAATATCCAAGATGTTCCATTGGCTATGAAGGTACTAAAAAGTGGTGATGAAAGTGTTTCGTTAATTCCGCATAGTCAGTCATCACTTAAATATTTGTTAAATCAAGCCATAGAATATATACAAGCCATTCCTGAGGATGGTTTGAATTTAGAAATTGTCTTCAAATATTTTGGTCGTTTCCAAGTATTATGCTCAAACCATTTTGGTACATTCGGTTTGGATGGAATTAATAATCATATTGAGAAAGGGTTAGAGCGTCGTGACTTAATTAAAAAATCAGGTAGTTGGTATATTGGTAAACCAATTATGATTAGTGAAAATGTTGGTCATTCCTCTATGCATTTAAATAATGGGGATATTGGCATTTGCCTGCCAGATGATGAAGGTAAGCTCTATGTTTATTTTGAATCAGCAGATGGCAAATTTAAACGATACCTGCCTTCTAAGTTACCTAAATATCAAATTGCTTATGCCATCAGTATTCACAAAAGCCAAGGTTCAGAATTTGACGATGTTATTATCTCTCTACCTGAGACTATGAACCCAGTGTTAACCAAAGAGCTCCTTTATACAGGCATTACTAGAGCAAAAAAATCAGTCACCATTGTTGCAAATGAACAAGTCTTAGCGCTAATGATGTCTCAAAAAGTATCTCGCAATGGTGGTTTAACCAGCAAAATCCAAAATTACAGCTAAAATAAAAGATATCTGTTTTGAATAATATGGTGTTTATATGATCACGGAATTAGATGCTTCTTGGCAATCATGGGTAAAAGAGAATATTGATCGAGGTTGTCATAAAGAAGAATTGTTTAAGATCATGCTCGACCATCAGTTTGATCCTAAAACCATTCAATCTGCTTTAAATATAAAAGAGATTAGCCCTTATCTGAGAGGTCTGATTGATAATGATGACATAAAGCATCAATCTCAGTTATTTAATCTTCCAGAGGCAGTATTCCAAAATGCCATCAGCGTTGGCGGCAAAAATGCAAGAGCCTATATCCAACCAGTTTTTTTATCGCAAGAGGAATGCGATCAAGTTATTGAAAGAATTAAAAAGCACCTACGACCATCTTTAATTACCAGTTCGAATGAGCCTGATAAATATTTCCGTACCAGTAAAACTTGTGATTTAGGCATACATACTGATGATTTCATTAAATATATTGATCAAAAAATTGCGGATTACTTGGGTATTGATCCAGCATATTCAGAAGTCATACAAGGCCAATATTACCAAATTGGAAATGAATTTAAGCTGCATACCGACTATTTCCAACCAAATTCAGATGAATATAATCAGTTTGCTGCAAGACAAGGTCAGCGTACTTGGACATTTATGATTTATTTAAATGATGTCGAAGAGGGTGGGCATACTGATTTCCCCAAGCTTGACTTATCTGTTAGACCTAAAACAGGCTCAGCGGTAATTTGGAATAGCCTTGATGAGAATGGTAAGGTCAATTCAAATACGCTACATTGGGCAAAGCCTATTCTCAAAGGTGAAAAGTATGTGATTACTAAGTGGTTTCGGGAAAACGCAGACCAAACAGGAAAACGTACACCCAATAATGTATAAATCGCCTTTTCACAAGTTGCCTTGGAACGGGTTATTATATTGGATAATGCCAGTTTTCATAAGTCAAAAAAATTGAAGGAACTTACTGAAGCAGCTAAATGTAAGCTACTATATTTACCACCTTATAGCCCAGATTTAAATCCAATTGAGAAGTTTTGGGGAAATTTGAAAGCAAAGATACGAAAAGTGATTAGCAAGGCAAAGGATATACACGATTCAATTACCATTGCGTTGAAACAAAATATTTCGGGTTAGCTATATATCCAGTAAAATTGTGACAGAACCAAAATTATTCCACCGTTAAATTAGTTAATTTTGTTCCATCCCAATGGATATCTACGTTATCAGGGTCTCCTGTCACTAAATCTATTTGATTGCTTGGGAGCGTATATAAATCCCAAGCATCTGGTCCCCTTCTTACCACATAACCAATGTCTTGACCATTTACATAAATTTCAAACTGCCCAGTTATTAAGGTTTGGTCGATATCTTGCACAACCAAATCAACTTGCCTTGGATCATTATGCGGGTCTATGTTAACGCCTTTGACAAATGGATTATCAATTACTGCTGGAAAATTATCATCGACTATCTGAACAGTTACTGCCTTATTAGAGTCATTTGCAAAATGAATCCCATCATATGAATATGACATAGTAGCTGTTAGGAAAAGTGGACTTAAAATTATTAGCTTAAATATTTTCATTAGTGATTGAGGTGGGGGAATTTCTTAGGACAGCTATCTAGACAATTATAGATGTCGATTTATTAAACATATTATCTAACTTTACTTTTCCATAATAGATTTCAGACGGTGTATTGTAGTCCAATCTTTCATGTAGTCTGTCAGTGTTGTAATACTCAAAGTAACTTACTAAAGCTTGCTTCACTTCAGCAACTGAATCAAATTCCCTCAGGAATATACATTCATACTTTACACTTCTCCAAAGACGCTCAATAAATATATTATCAAAACACCTTCCTTTCCCGTCCATGCTAATTAAAACATCATTATCTAGCAAGGTATTTATCCAAGCTTTTGAAGTGAACTGCGCGCCTTGATCTGTATTAAAAAGCCCGCATTTCTTGATTTCTAGCGACCTTCTTAGTGTTTCAACACAAAATTCAGCCTCCAGAGTTATGCTTAACTCCCAGTCAATCACATACCGGCTATACCAATCCATAATTGCCATTAGGTAAATATGCCCGTGCTTCATGCGGATATATGTGATGTCAGTGCACCATACTTGGTTGGGGTAATAAACGCAAACATCGTTAAGAAGATATGGATAGACACTATGCTCTTGTCTGCTTTTTGCGCTTGTATTTGGCTTTGGGTAAATGGCTTGCAACCCCATCTTGTCCATAAGGTATCTAACTTGGTCACGAGTAACGTCATGACCCTGCCGTTCCAACCATTTCATTATACGTCTTGAACCTTCGCAAGGGTATGCTGTATAACGCTCATCAATGAGACGCATCATTAGCTCAGTAGCTTCACTTATGCTGCGATACTTATAATAATAGGTTGATCTATGTAGCCCTAAAATCTCACATTGTCTGGCTACTGAAATCTCAGTATTTGTAGGATCTACTAACAATTTCTTATCCCTACAACTCAAAGTTAGATTTTTTTTTCAACCAGTCAAGCTCCACTTTAAGCCTGCCGATTTCTTCATATAATTTCGACTGTTCCTTAATCTCAGAAAGATCTTTTTTGTCTGGTGTTAATTTAACAGCAAAAATTTGTTTAATCGCCTCAACTGCCTGTTTTTTCCAATTTGTTATTTGAGTTGAGTGGATCTCATATTTACTGCTGATCTGAGCTTGCGTCAACTCACCCTTAATTGCAGCGATTGCAACTTCAGTTTTAAAGATTGCGCTATGATTTTTTTTCTTATGCATTTATGCCTCCATTTTACTGTGAGACATCTATTTTACCCTCTTAGGCACCTGTCCGAAAAAACCCAACCATTATAGATTGCCCCTATAAATTATTATCCATGCATAAATTGAATTGAAAAATCAGCCTTAGCTGGATTATTAATGATTAAGTGTTACTGAACTTGCTATAGTATTTTATATCTTTGTACAAATTGCATCCATTATGATTTTTGTGAGAAAAATTAAAAAAAAATAAAGAAATTATGCTATTTGTGTCTTGAAGTGTGACTGTTTTAAAAAAACAATTTCTACTATCAAATTTATAGATTGTAATCTTAAATTAGTTAAGGTAAGGAATTTATAATTTAGCCAAATGAGTAATGACACATGAAGAAAAATTATTATAAGTCACAAAAAGTATTCAAAAGCTTAGCCATCATTTTAATTGTCAGCTTTTGTATGTCAATTTTCATGTATTTCACTCTACCTTTTATTGGGCCAACAGCACACATAGTTATATTATTCCTAACAATGCTTCTTGTATCATACTTTACAAACTTTATAGCTTCGCTTTTATTCTCAGTTGTGGTTTTTATATTGTATATTTACCTATGCATGAAGCCAATCTACAGCCTTAAAATTGATGGCTTTACACTTGACATGGATGGCATTACACACATATTCTCATTTTTCATATTTATAGTATGTACTCTTATTATGAATCTGCTCGCTAGAAAATCGAGCAATTTAATTGATGATCTCAGAAAGCGAGAAAGTTATTTACTACTACTGAACAACTTTTACTTTAATTTAAATAAAAGAAGTACCATAAATATTATTAATGATCTTGTTAGCTCATTAAACAACTACTTTAACTACGACTTTATATATGCAGAAGTCTCCAATGGTGACATTAGCCGATATTATCCTACAAAAAATTCGCTGAGTAAGCCTGACCTAAAAGCGTTAGAATGGTGTCTCAAAAATAAAACCCCCTGTGGACCGAGTACAAATGAATTTAGTTTACTAGAGTGGTATTTCGAGCCATTTATTATTCGCGACCAAGTATATGCAATTATTGCAATTAATATACCCAGCAAAAGCTGTCTAAATAAACTTGAAAATGATAAGCCTTTATTTAGACCTATTTTTAACCAAGCTATCAGTATCTTATTAAAAAAGAAGCTTGAACAAGAAGAAAAACATACTGCAATTTTAAGAGAACAGGAAAAACTACAAAGGGCGTTGTTATCCTCTGTTTCACATGACCTTAAAACACCATTAGCTTCCATAATTGGTTCTATAAGCAGTATTATTAGCTATAACGATAAATTTTCAACGAGTGACCAATTAGAAATCCTTCAAATTGCACTGGATGAATCTAATCGTTTGAGAGGCTATATCGATAATGTTGTACAAATGTTAAAGGTAGAATCTGGCGCATTAAAAGTTAATATACAAACTATAGATACCTTTGATTTCATAAACGGTGTATATGAGATATCTAAAGAACGATTTATTGACGCAAAAATCGAATTAGACATCCAGTTTGATAAAGGCCACGTTTCTCATTTTGATGAAAATTTAATTGAGCAAGTATTGTTTAATGTTATAGAAAATGCTGTTAAATTTTCCAAAGACATTAAGGAAGTTAAGCTTAAAGCTGCCTTTAAAAATAGTAATTTACGTTTTGAGATCATTGACAGTGGTATAGGCATTGATCCAAAAGATATAAACGATATTTTTAATATCTTTTATCGCATAGAGAAAAGTGACCATTACACCAAAGGTTCAGGATTTGGGCTTTCAGTCTGCAAAGGTATTATAGAATTGCATCGTGGGAAAATATATGCGAAAAGTTCAGGTATGAATCTAGGCACAAGCATGGTGATTGAACTTCCACAGCCATTCTAAACAACTTATTATTTTTCTATTTTCGATTCTTCTACAAAGCGATAACCTACTCCAGACTCCGTTACAATCAATGGCTGAATAGAACATTCTTCTAACTTTACACGTAATTGTCGAATATAGACCCTTAAATATTGGGGGTCATCATTATAATACTCACCCCAGACTTCTTTAAAAATCTGAGTTTGTGTAATAAGCTTGCCAGCATGTCTTACAAAAAGGCTAAGTAATACAAATTCTTTTTTTGATAATTTTACAGGATTGTTATCAATTTTGACTTCACGGTTGTGAATGGCAACTGTCATATTTCCAAAGTTGTAAGTTTTATTTTCACTATCAATAGTGCAACCTAAATTTGATGATGCTAAAAGACACTTTTTAATCCTCGCTAATAGCTCAGGCATATCAAACGGTTTTTTTACATAATCGTTCGCACCATTCTCTAAGGCTTTTACAATTTCATGAGACTCACTTCTTGCAGAAATAACAATAATGGGTGTGTTATATTTTTCACGAATTAATACTAATAAGTCCTGCCCATCTATATCTGGCAGACCAAGATCAAGCAAAATTAAGTCCGGCTGATGCTCCTTTAATACTTGAAGTGCGTGTTCTCCATTTACGCCATCTTCAGCATCATAACCCAAAACAAGTAATGCCTTTTTTAAAAACTTTCTAATTTGGGGTTCATCATCTACAATGAGGATTTTTTTGTGCATGTTTTTCCTTAGTGAACATCGTTTAAGCAGCTTCATTAAGTGTTTTCTGACTTAATTCTGGATACCAGTATTTATCTTTAGACTTTACAAAATGCCAATACAATAATTATATAAAGCAATTTTCATTATATGGAAAATATATTTAATTTTATCTAATAATTATTAATGTTGGAGTTGAAATAAAATATCAAAACGAAAATCATACCAATCTCTTAATATGTTTCAGTTTTGATGATTTAGTTGGACAAGAGTTGCTCAGGACTTTTATCCAACTAAGTATTTTATTCCTATGCTTATGTTCTAGATATTTATTGGCCCGCACGTTTGAGTTGTAAATGATCCTGATTGTGAGGCTAATTTTAAGTTTTCACTCACCTCTTGTGACAAATGACTTTGTTCTGCACTGATGTGTGCTGCAGATGAACTTGGAGTTTCATGGGGCATTTGCCAATCATAAGCAAACTGATCATTGATTGTATTAATAGCTGACTGATCACCAGAATTTAACGCTATACCAAGCTCTCTATTCATATCCATTGACGGACCTGAGTCATTAGTTGAGCCTACATACATTGAAGGTTGACTAGCAGGTATATTATGCCCGCTGGCTGGTAAAAGACTTACCACTTTAGCGTGAATATATGGCTGTGAATCCGATTCATCTATTAGATGAATATCCGCACCTGCTTTTGCCATCTCATCAAGTTGCGTCTTAAAGGAATATTGAGAATAGGCACTTGAGGCCATAATAATGTCAACAGTGACATGTTTTTTCAAAGCTGCAAGCAATGCGTTATTAATATTTTGAGCACTGGCACTATCATCACTAATTTCCTCATTATAAAAATTAATGGTATCGCCAGATTGAGCTGAGTTAATGATATTATACATCGTATTTCTAGCGCCACCTTGAATGGTAGCATTTGCACTTAACTTATCTTCATAAGGGTATCCCTCACTTGAAGTAGGGTAAGCATCAGCTGGGTCTGAAGCATTTGCCCCAGTTGTACCATTTGACCAAACCAAAGGTGAAGAATTTAATAAATTATTTGTCACATTCACACCGTCGCAGTTAAAATCAGAATAAAAAACATTTTCTGCCTGTACAATTGCATCAGGGTTTTGGACCTGAAGTTCAAAGTCTCTAGCGTTGTACCAAGGCGTACTCTCGTAGTCACTCATGTTCCCTGTTGAAATTATTAATGTTGCTGATGATGGCAAGGTTTGTAACGGCTGACCATTTTGATCCACCGCATCTATAACCACATACTTTGAATGTGTTATTTGAAAATTATTAGATGACCAATGAAGAGAATATGTTCCCAACTTACCACCAGGCCCTGGTTTAGCAGCTTTTAACTGTGCCTCTACATCTTTTACATTAGCCTCATGCGTGGTTCCAGAATAATTGCCATTAAATATAATTCTTACATTCACGCCTCTAGAAAGCGCATCAACTAATGCAGCATTAATCGTTTCACCATTTAAGTCATAGATTGAAATATCAATAGACTGTTTTGCTTGTTTAATTGCATTTAAAACTAACTGGCCAGTACCCATACTTCCCCCAGCATCCGTATTTAAACCTTCCACCTCAACGGCAGAAACATTTTGATTAATTTGATCATTATTGGCAAAACCAGTCATTGATAATATACAAGTACCCATTATAAGTGCACTAATCATTCTCTTTTTCATATCTTTCTCCTATGTAAAATTAATTAAAATCGCCAGCGTACTCAGCATTGCCTTCTAGGTTATCGCTATATATATTTTCTCCGTTAGATGCCTGGAAAGTTTCAACCCAACCATTAGAAACCTTACCTGGAACTGGTGTTTCTGAGCCAATGGTATGAATAAAATGAATACCTGCTCCAGAAACAGTATTGAATGAATCATGTGATCCCTCGACATTATTATAATTCAAACCAGATAGTGATATACTTTGATTGTCACTAATAGTATTTTTGAGTGATTGGAGCATAGTTTTCCTCCTTTTGATTAATTAACAAAACTGATTCGAATATTCTTTATTCAATGGCTACATTTTATAAATATGTTTACATAGTAGCCATTATGATTTTTGAGTAAAAAATAAAATAAAAATAAAAACTATGCTGTCACTATATTAGGTTAAATGATCTCACCGCTTTTAGATTTGTGAGTTCAGTTAAGTTTTGAATAGCTAATAACCATTTGTCTCAGCTATCAGACCAATTTCTGGATAAAATGATCTCTTTTGTTAAAGCATCACAGATTAGCTTTTCCATTGCATAACACTAATAGGATCAGAAGCACTGTTAAGCTGAGTTTCACCTGGTTGATCTAACAAATATCTATAGCCATTTTGAAAAGTTGCGATAATCTGATCTTGTTTTTCAGACTCTCCCCAATTTACTTTTAAATCAGCTGGTGCACTTAAGCCGTTAAATAAGGTATCAGTTCCTGCCTTACCATATTCATGGTAAATAACGTTACCACTATGGGTTAGCCCAATAACTGCTGTGGGAATTTTTCCAGCCACCTGATGAGCCCAATCCACACTGAAATACTCTATTTGATCGCCTTGTGTTTCAATACCAATATTTTGACAAAAGAATGATGAGAGATCACAATATGTTGCACCCCCAGAAACATTCCCAACAACAACTTGTGGCCCGGTCTGATCCCAGTTAACTGTCCAACCAGAAGCCCAACCAGAAACTCCATTTGCAATATCAGCTGTATCCACTTTACCATTGTGATAGTAACTTATAATACCACTGGGGCCATTAGCACCAGCGATGAAATTTGGTACCTCGCCAGGTGAATCCCAATTAGCAGATATTTTTGTATAGACTGGTGATGACTCCGTTCCATCACCCAAAATATGCACCCAACCACCTGGTTGATCAGTCTGATAATACATTAGTTTGCCAAAGTCATAAAAAGCAGCCAATATTTCTGGTCGTTTTTGTTTTGCAGGATAATACCAATGTACATTCAGAGCTGTTACGCTATCATCATACAGATACCCTGAATCTGGACCAGGTTGATGAAGTATCTCATAAGCCTCAAGCTCACTTTCTGTTCCATTATAATAGTCAATTTCACCATTCGGAAAGCCAGCGACCACCTGAGGAAGATCAGTATTAGGGTAGGTTGACTGTGAACCCCAATCAACTACCATCTGACCAACTGAATTAAAATCATAGTTTCTTATAACTTTTGAATCATCATTAAGATTTCCATCAAAATATATGATTGCTCCATCAGAAAGACCCACAACCATCTGTGGATATTGATGGCCCTGATATGGGTCCCAATCCACAGAAAGCTGAGTTACACCCGCTGCACCAAAAGCAGACTTATCAACAAGTATTGTATCACCGTGATTAGTATCATTAGGGTTACCATCATTATAAATTATTGAGCCATCCGATGAAACCGAAATTGAGGGTGGAACTGTTAATGAGCCAGAAGTAATAGCTGAGAAGCCATAACTTGATACAACGACACTAACACTCATTGCTAAATTAATTATTCTTTTCATATTTCTCTCCTATGTAAAATTAATTAAAATCGCCAGCGTACTCAGCATTGCCTTCTAGGTTATCGCTATATATATTTTCTCCGTTAGATGCCTGGAAAGTTTCAACCCAACCATTAGAAACCTTACCTGGAACTGGTGTTTCTGAGCCAATGGTATGAACAAAATGAATACCTGCTCCAGAAACAGTATTGAATGAATCATGTGATCCCTCGACATTATCATAATTCAAACCACATAGTGATATACTTTGATTGTCACTAATATTATTTTTGAGTGATTGAGGTACTTCATTTGTATTATTATCTTTGTTGTATTTTTCAGTTGTATCTGCATCATTAGTGAAGATGTCATCAGCAGCAACATCAATAATAGACCCAACCTTAAAATTGTCATTGCCTGAAATATTTGTATTCGTTATTTTTACTTTAAAATGGGTGTGATTCATCATCACAGGTGCATTTTGTGGTGTGAAAATATAATTTCCATTATATTGTAATTGATGACCAATCGTATCAATTATTGTGGCTGGAGAGTCCTCAGAATCTGTTTCCCCGTTCGCAACAACCGTACCTTCAACATACACACCTCCGTTAGTAGTGCATTGTGCTGCTTGGCTATTAAAATCTGAAGTTGTACTTGCAAAGCTTGCTGAAGCCATACACCCTGCGACTATTGCAAAGATAATTTTTTTTGTCATAGTTTTTCTCCTTTTGATTAATTAACAAAACTAATTCGAATGTTCTTTATTTAGTGGCAACATTTTATAAATATGGCTATATAGTAGCCATTATGATTTTTGAGTAAAAAATAAAATAAAAATAAAAACTGAACGAATTCTTCAAAAAGCTATTTATTTGACTAGTTAAAATATTACTTGATGATTTATATGAATTAATTCCCGATTTATTGAGATCATTGCTTTAAACGAGGTTGTTTGAACAAGAATCCACTTACAAAGCTTAAGAAAACTAAAACCAATAAAATATCTAACCCACTTTGATATTTATGCCAATTTGTTGTCGTATGGTTAAAGAAATTATAATAATTACCAAATAATATTAGCCCTGGCTTTGCATAAGTCGTGCTGATGATGTCAGTGATCAGTGGTTGTAAAACTAACCCGTTAGCAATATAGGTCAGTGAGAGAATAATTGAATTTGCTACCAATCGGCTTGGAATATCTTCAATAACATTCTGAGTCTGTTGAAAGGCAAGCATAGATGCCCCGCAGCCAAAGCCAAACAGAAAATTAAAGCACATAGCAAATTCATTCGCTGAGTTTATGGGAAACCGTGTTAAAAGAATCATATACAATGACACTAAAGCAATCGAACTAAACAATAATGCTAAATATCTAGTTGGAATATAATTAATTAAAATACCAGCAACTAATCCCCCTATACCAACACCCAAGGGAATAAAAGCGTTGATTTGTATTGCACTGGAATTTGATCTTGAAAAAACATCTATTTGATATGAAATATTAAACAGATCAGAAAATGAGATAATGCCTGTAAACAAACCCATAAAAAATATTAACCCGATCCAAAAACCTCTATTTTTCAATAAGCTCAGAGAGTCTGCAAACATAAAAACTTTATTTGGAAGATTACTAGATTTTGTTCTATCTATTGTAAAGTAGAAAAATATCCCATTAATAAGTAGTGCAAAAGCAAAACTACTAAATAGTGCTGAATAGGCAATGCTACTTATCTCACTATTAAAGAACATTGCTATTGCTGCGCTAAATAAATTAGGGATAAGTAAGCTTATTGAAGTCCACAACGAAAAATGTTCTCGAGGAAAAAAAGTCTGAATGACATAGAAAACATTTATTAGGGTAAAGCCAAAACATAGACCAAGAAAACACCTAGCAATAACGAGTAAATAGAAGTTTGAAGTTATCGAAAAAATAATTAAGCAAATAGCTGAAATTATACTCACAGAACATAGATAGAATTTAGGTCTCCTCATAATTAAAGCACCTGTAAAGAACTGTGATATAGCAAAACAAATAAAAAAACTGCCTGATAGTATTGAAACCTGAAAACTAGAGAGATGGTTTATATGCGCAAATTCAGGTGATTTCATTCCAAATAAAATAGTGACAAATATGCTGATGACAAAAAATAATTCTGCACCAAGCCATTTAATTATATTCATACTAGGTTCCTTATGAATTGTAAGTGATATAATAATTAGCTTTAATTTATTTCAAACCTAAGAAAGACATCTCTGAGAAAAATTTATAAAAATAGCTTTAGAAATTATCGTTCTTTAGTTAGGAAAAGAACGATAATTTCTACCTTACAATATGAAAATAAGGTTTTATAAGTGAGATTAATAAATTGAGACCTACGGTAATTTAGTATTATTTTGACCAATCGCAACATCTACATCAACTTCATCTAAAGCTGTGTCACCTGAAGTAATTGTCGGCGTCACATTCGCATCTGAAGAGCTCGTGCTAGCGATAACACCACCCGCGCTAGTATGATCAATAATTACAGAAGAAATTTCCATGCCCGTTGCTGTATGATTCCCTTCAACAAACTCAATATGATTATTAATATTAGCAGAGGTTATGTTTAACCCTCTTATACCATCTTGAGAATTATCATCTGAAATTGTATATTCTACTGATTGCCCAGGTGACAAAGTTGCATTATTGTCAGAGAAATAGTCTAACTGAAATTTATCGTGACCACCATCCGCAATTGTTACGGTATCATTAGTATTATTGTGAAATGTTGCTTTCCATTGTGTATCAGCCATCGCAGATGTTGACCCAACAGCGACTACTAAAGACAATGCGATAATAATTTTTTTACTTATCATTTTATTCTCCTTAAAATTAAGTTATCGAGTTTGATTTAACTATTTTTGAAACATCATTGCTTGAGTTCTATATAAAAGGCGTGGCTCATCACCATATCCACCCATTGAACGGTGATAAACTAGCGTGTTATCCCAGATTAAAGTGTCACCTGACTCCCATTTATGAATGTATCTATTTTCTTCTTTATCGAAACACTCCATTAGATACGCTAATATCTCTTTCCAAAGTGCATTTGGTATGCCATCCATTTCCGTAACTGAAATGCTGCCCAAATAAAGACTTTCAGCATTTGTAACTGGATGCTTTTGTATACAGTTATGCAGCACCTCGCTTATTTTACTTGCAGTTTCTTTATCGAAATCTGGAATTTTTGAAGGAATCAATTTTGATTTATGGCTAGCAAAAAAATCATTTAGCCATTTTGGAATAATCTGTAATACTCTTTGTGCGTCTAAAAAGCCAGTTTCTCCACCTTGACTTGGAACAGTATGTGAATGGAGTAGATTCCAAACATAAATTCCTTTTCCTGGTCTAAAATCACCATCCTGGTGCCAATACTCAGCTCCTTTATGACTTTTTATCAATGTTCCATCTTTACGGATATTAGAAATCCTAACCACAGTTTCAAGACCCTGAACTTGGTTATCAAAGGCCAACCCTTCTGGCAAAGTGACAATATCACCAATTTTACTTGTCATAGCATCAAGTTGGTCAGGTAATAAATTTGGTCCTTTAACATTAACCGCACCACATTCAGAAACTGCTTGCTTAATTTTCTCAGCTCCTGCTGCATCTAAATTAGCTAAATCCACATCAGTAATGACGCGTCCCATTTTAGAAGCAGGTATTTGTTTATTTTGTAATGTTTTCATTCTCTCTTCCTTTTTTGATGTTAAACCTTTGTTACGGAACCAAAACAAGTTGCTGTGATCCAGTGAGTACATTGTATGATTGTGATCAAATGTTAGACATTATGTTTTTTGTGTAAAAAATAAAATAAAAATAAAATAAAAATAAATAAAAACATAATCAGTTTGTTACAAACAAGCCTCAACAGCTGTTCAGACAGTATACTTGGACATTTATGATTTGCTTATGAAGTAGAAGAATGTGGGCATACAGACTTCCCTAAGCTTGACTTATCTGTTAGACCTAAAACCGGTTCAGCAGTAATTTGGAATAGTTTAGATGAGAATGGGAAGGTCAATTCAAATACGCTACATTGGGCAAAGCCTATTCTCAAAGGTGAAAAGTATGTGATTACTAAGTGGTTTCGGGAAAGAGCTTGTTAAAAATCTTGCCATTCAAAATCAAAGGAAATAATTGAATCTACACCATTAACCATTTTAGGTAAGACCTCACGTTTAGAGAATTCGATTCTCACTTCATCATCAATAAATGCATTTCTTGCTTCTAAGTCACTAAAATCGGTTACTAAGCAGTGTGTATAACCTTTATTGCGACCTTCGTGGCTAGAATACTTTCCCCAAGTGTAATTTATTCGACCTGATAAACGTGCGCTAATTTGGTCTAACTCATCATAAACTTTATTGATTTCAGTATCAGAGTATTGAGGTTGATAAGCATAGAGTACAACGTGTCTGAACATTTTATTTGCTCCTTTGTTTTCGTGATTTAATAATGAAGAAAAAGATAAGAGTGATTAGTGATAAGACAAACAGACTGATAAAGATTGGCTTTTGACTAGGTTCATTAATATGGGAAGAAATTGCGGTGAATATAGAAGCAAAGCAAAACATAAAACCACCTAATAATGCTGCGGCACTTCCTGATTTTTCAGGAAAAGGTGACATTGCACCACTAGACCCAATTGGGATAATAAAGCCGATTCCGAATAAGAAGAGTGCTAGTGGGGTAATAATAACAGGCACATTCATAAAGCTAAATGAACCGATGTAACCAATGATGAGTGCAATGAAATTGATAGCTATTCCAATATATATGATTTTCTTTATACCACATTTTGCCGATAAGCTACCTCCTAGGAATGATCCGCATAAGTATCCGCCACCTGTAATCATGGTTAACCAGCCATATACGGAAGGACTAATATCTAGCTTATTTTGTATTACAAATGGCAACATGGCATTTAATACAATAAGGCTAGTAAAACCAAACGCAGTAACAATTACATATCGACTAAAAATAGCTTTACTGAGAAGGTATCCATAGTTTTTTATTGCGACTTTGGGCTTATGTGCATTAGGTGTAAATGATTTGTTGGTTTCAGGTAATAAATAAAATTTTGCCACAACCAGTATAACAGCGATTATTGCTAGCAGAGCAAAACAAGATCGCCACCCCATATATTGTGTTAAGTAACCTCCAAATAAGGGCGCAATAATAGGTGTCATGCCAACAAAAACACTGACATAACTTAATTGTTTTGTTAATTTCTCACCTGAATATATATCACGCATTAAAGCATATCCAACTGCATTTGCGGCGCCAATACCTAAGCCCTCTATTAAACGCCCAGCTAATAAGCACCAAATATTAGGTGAAAACATAGAAATAAGACTACCAATAAAGAATATGCTTACTCCTGTTAGTAAGTTGATGCGCCTACCGAAAGCATCGGAAAGTGGGCCGTAAAATAACTGAGATAACCCAAAACTGATTAAATAGCAGGATAGGGTTAGTTTCATTAATGCGCCATTGGTATTTAAGTTATGGCTTATGGTGACAAGAGCTGGTAAATACAAAGTGCTACCAGCATTACCAAGTGCGACAGCGATGATTATGAGTGTAGATATAACGGCTGTATTTTTAGTGTAGTTTTTAGTTTTCAACTTGTTATTTCCTTGTGGATGGTGGTCTAGCTTTTAGGAATGAAATTAAATTTCAGGACACAATTTAATTTGTGATTAAATTATACACAATATTAATTATTTCTATAATAGCTGATTTAATAATATACTATTAACAATATGGAAATTATGTTTAAGTAATTATGTCCTCAGATTTTATTAAATGTATCAGAAGTTTTGTAGCAGTTGTTGAACAGCGAAGTTTCGTTGCTGCTGCAAGATCTTTATTTTTATCGCCGCCCGTTTTAACAAAACAAATAAAATGGCTAGAGTCTCAATTAGATAAATCCTTGTTAATAAGGACAACTCGACGTTTTGAGCTAACACAAGCAGGTGTTTTATATTATGATCACGCAAAAATAATTATTAAGCAGATAGATGATGCAGAAGCTGCTCTTCATGAGCTTGACAAAGAATTACAAGGGAAATTAATCATTAGCCATTCTGGTTTTCTAAATAAACCTTGTTTAGTTGAATCGTTGCAACGTTTTTTAAATCAACACCCTAAGGTTACGCTTGAAATTATAACTTCTGCTTCAGCTGAAATGTTGTTAAGTGGAGAAGTTGATGTATGTGTTTCTAATCAAAAATGGCAGAACATTGGGTTAATCCAGGATTTATTGTACTCAAGCCATAGGAGGTTATATGCAGCACCAAGTTATTTAACTCAATATGGCGCCCCTAAGTCAATTGAAGATCTAAGCAAGCATAAATGTTTATTCTTTAAGCATGGGAATGATCAGGATTTTGAATGGAGGCCGTCACGAAACATAAACGTTCCGTATACTGGGCCGTATATTACCGATTCAGAAGGCCATTTTAAAGCAATGCTGTTTTCTGGTTTTGGATTAGGCTGGTGTATCGATTGTTTGGTCAAGAATGAAGTTGATAAAGGTCGGCTTATTGAGATTACATTACCAGAAATGGTTCGAGAAGAAGATGTGTTTGTTTATACACGGGCGACTTTCAAGAATGTTATATTTACTAAGTTATTTAATACTATGAATGTTTTTTTGGGTAATGACTAATCGTGAGTTATCAAAAAATATTATCTTAAAATATAAATCCCTATATTTTGCAATAACATAGTTATTGGCTAATCTTATGTTATGGGGTTAGTATGTGGCCAGGATAAATATGCGGAAAATTTTATTTTGTACTCTATTCTTTTTTGTCGTGAACAGTAGCTTTGCTGAAAGTGGTAATGATCAGTCTGGCGATCTATCTAATGTTGGATATTCATCTACAAATGTTGTTATCCCTCTTCAAGCTAACTCACCGGGTCAAGGAGTAGCGACACAAAATCCCCAGGCAAATGAAGTAAAACAAAACTTCTCGAATTTAGGTAACCAGAAAAAGGGCCTAAATGTTAGCGTCAGTAGAGATAATGAAGGCGATTGTAGCGATACAACAAATCAGTGTAGCTTTAAACCTAGACCAATAAATACACAACAAGCAAACCAACGTGGTAATGGTGGAACTTCACAGCCTAATAGTAACTGGGGTGTTCAGCTTCAGAGACAACAATAAAAAAATTCAAAATAGCCTATATTGCCCAAAATATAGGTGAGTTGTTATTGTTTGATTTATATATATATATTGAGATATTCTAATTATTACTTTTAGTTAGTCCATTTCAGATTATGAAATCTAAGATATTTAGTATATTAATACTTTTAACATCATTCACATTGAGTTATGCATCGTGTTTAATTCCTGCCTATAAAGTCCTTTATGATTTTGATGGAGGTGCTGAAGGAACGATAAAAAGTGAGCTTACTGGTGACAATGGAAAATATAATTTTTATTCCGAAATCACAGCGCATAAGTTTTTTTTTACGGGTACGGTTGAACGTTCATCAAAAGGCATTATTGATGAAAATGGTTTTAAAGATTTATCTTACAAGATCAATGAGGGCTTCAATAATGTTTCTTATGATGTGGCAATAGATTATGCAAAACATCAAATTACCTCAAAACAAGAAAATAAAATTTATACTTTAGGTTTTGCCAAAGATACACCTGTTATGGGTAAGATTATCTATCCTCAACAACTGCGTTTAATGTTATTAAAAGACCCTGATTTAAAGCAGGCGCATTTTAATATTGCCTATCACAAGAAAAATGCAAAGATGGAAATCGTGGATTTAAACTTTTCTAGAATAAAAACAGAAAAGTTGAATACGACAATAGGTGACCTAGATACAGAAGTCTATGAAGCAGATTATGAATTCGAAGACCAAGCCTTTAGAGTTATATTTTGGTATGCGCCAGACAAAGGTCAGCTATTGGCAAAAAGTGAAATTTGGGTCGATGGAAAATTAAGTCTACGTTCTATTGTTAAAGAATATCAACCATTAGACCAATGTGTTGTAGAAGAAGGGTAGTGCGAGGTCGTTTCTTAATTTATTCAGGACCTTCAAATAAATATTTATATTGCCCATAGCCTTCTTTGTCTAAGTCTTTATATGGAATAAATCTTAAAGCTGCGGAATTCATACAATAACGCTTTCCTGTTGGCGCAGGGCCGTCATTGAAGACATGGCCTAAATGAGAGTCAGCATTTTTAGATCGAACTTCTGTGCGCGTACTGAACCAGCCTTTATCTTCTTTTAATACAATATATTGCTGATCAATTGGTTTAGTGAAGCTCGGCCAACCTGTGCCTGACTCATATTTGTCCATTGAGCTATATAACGGTTCACCAGAAACAATATCTACATAAATGCCCTTTTCATGATTATCCCAGTACTCATTTTTAAAGGGTCTTTCAGTGCCTTCTTTCTGAGTAACCTTGTATTGTAATGCGCTTAGTTGGTCTAGTTTTTTTGATTTATCAAAGTCAGTATAATTATCTGCCATAGCTTGTCCAAATAACATGATGATTGAAGAAATAAGATAGGTTGGCCATTTTTTCATTGTCGTTAAAACTTTAGGATGGTGTTAGCATTGTACCATTTATTCGCAAAAATTAGCCCAGACATCGTTGAATTTCTTGTCTTCTTCCTTCGCTGCTTTTTTTTCTGTATCGTCTTCAGCATCTTTATTTTCAATCATTAAGTTATTTTTAGAAATAATAAATCTTTTAGGGCTATTATCATCTATGGTTTGAAAGCTCCCGCAAATAGCGTATGTCTTACCTTGAGGGGTAACATATAACAAGTTGAATTTTATGGTATCTGATTTTTTTACATTTTGCTTAACCAGTGCCAAACCAGATGTAATGATGTTATTTTGTTCGTCTGATGTATTTGCGCCATTTAAATAAAACTTTTCATTTACAGCAAATAAAACATTTGAAAATAGGATTAGGCTGATCAATATGATTTTTTTAGCGTTGCTCATATGGCTATCTCTCCATGACTATATATTTGATCTTAGCAGGTAGTTTTCATAACTTCTAGATAGGCATTACGCTTAACGGAAGAATTAAATTTATGTAATTTAATTTGAATTTAGATATCAAAGTTAAGTATCTGTTGTAAAATTGATGAATTGTAATTAGAGAAATACATTGTGTCTCATAAAGCATATTTAACAGAAGGGCCTATTTTTGGGCATTTAATGAAGTTGGCCTTACCCGCCTTAGTCGGTATTTTATGTACTTTCAGCTTCATTATTGTAGATACTTATTTTATCTCGCTAGTGGGTCAAGATGACTTAACAGCAATCAGTTACGCAACCCCAGTTGTTGATTTTATTATTGGTATTGCGATTGGAATAGGTATTGCGATCTCTTCCGTGGTTGCTAGGCGAATAGGTGCCGGGGAATATGATCAAGTACAACGCTATGTGGGCTACAGTGTGGTGTTATGTCTTTTTATCTCGTTGATATTGACAGTGGTTGGCATTTTAACCATTACACCAACATTTAAAATGCTAGGTGCGAATGAGCAAAACTTACCAAAAATCTATGACTTTATGGTGGTTTGGTATCTTGGAATTTTCTTACTATTTATGGGATTTGTAATGACGAATGCGCTTAGAGCGTATGGTATGGCAAAATGGCCAGCGATGGTGCAGATACTAATGGCAGTGATTAACGTTGCTTTAGACCCAATATTTATATTTGTATTTGATCTTGGAATTATGGGTGCGGCCATTGCGGGTTTAATTTCTCGTATCATTGGTTTTGGTATTCTATATAAAATACTTAAAAAAGAAGGGCTAATTCAATTTGACCTTAAAGGTAAAACGCGCGAAATGCTTCAAGCTTGGAAGGAAATGTTTAGTATTAGTATTCCGGCCAGTATTACCAATATTATTGGTCCCATAGCGAGTTTGTGGATGACGTATTTGTTAGCGTCAACAAGCCAGAACGCCGTAGCAGGATTAGGTATTGCTGCCAAAGTCCAAATGATTATATTGATCCCGATGTTCGTGCTGTCTGCAAGTATTGGGCCGATTGTTGGGCAAAATTTTACGGCAAAATTGCCAGATCGGTCATATCAAACATTAAATTTATGTGTGAGACTTTCCATTGTTTGGGGTGTGTTTGTTACCATCTTATTATGGTGTGTCGCGCCATATTTATCGATGATATTTTCAGATAATGCTCTGACGTTAACGGTCGCCAATACTTTTATGTATATTATTCCTGTTAGTTATATTGCTTGGGGTGTGATTATGATGGTGAATGCAAACTTTAATTCACTCGGGCATGCAAAGCGTGCGACATTCATTTCATTTTTAAGAATGATTGTCTTATTTATTCCTTCATCGGCGCTTATGTATTATTGGTTTGATTACGTTGGTGTGTTTATTGCGTTTTCTGTCTCTACAATACTTGTTGCGGTATTTGCTTATTATTGGGCTTTTAAGGATTATCGATCTAAGTTAAGCGGCTTAGCATAGTTTTTTCTTTTGCTGTTGATGATATTCGATGGCGCTGCATTACAATAAGTTAATCTATGACACGTTAGTATTTTATTTTACTATTCAGGTAGAATCGAATCTATAGCTTACAATAATGCATGGAGTAGCACGATGCGTATTTATTTGAATAAGCAATGGAAAGTTATAATCATCATTACCGTACTTGCAGTTATTTTGGCTGCATTATTTATTTTTTTAAAACCTTCTACTCAATCAGCTCAAAACTTAAATAAAGGTTATTTTGTTTCGACAGATAAGCTTGAGACAAAACAATATCAACCTATTATTCCCATAACTGTCACGGCACGGTCGCGCAAAAACACAACCGTTTCGGCTTTTGTATCAGCTCGTGTTGAAGAAGTTCATTTCAAAGTTGGTCAAAAAGTTAAAAAGGGTGAGTTATTAATCACCTTAGAGCCAGATCTATTTGATATTGATTTAGATAAACAATCAGCCAATGTTGATCTAATAAAAGTAAAATTAAGTAGTAATGAAGCGCAATGTAAGCTTGATGAAGCATTGCTAGAACAATCAAAATCTCTCTATAAACTGGCACAGGCAAATTATGAGCGCAGACAGACACTCCATGCTCAAACTTACACATCAAAAGCTGATTTGGATGTCGCTGATGAGAAGGTGGTAAATGCCAAGACTGGTCTAAGTCAGCAAGAGTTTAATTTTGATAACTGTTTGCTAACATCGAAAAGTTTAGAAGCTGAATTAAGGCAAGCAAAAGCCAATGAACGCTTAGCTCAGAAAAATCTTAAAGAAACAAAAGTTTATGCGCCGTACAATGGCGTCATCACGGATCAATTTGTTTCAGTTGGGCGTACAGTAAGTGTGGGGCAACAACTGTTCTCAATATATGATCCATCAGGTGTAGAACTTGAAGGCGTTTTAACAAACGAGGTCTACCAGAAAATTGGTGATCATTATGATTTAGAAGCCTGTCACTCAATATCAAGCCAAGATAACTGTTATAGCCTCAAGCGCATAAGTGAAAACATATCTAAACTTGGCGTTGGACATGTTGCCTTCTTTGCATCTAAAAATACCAATATCATTGCTCAAGGCCAAACAGCAACGTTGTATTTACGTTTGCCTAAAGAAGATGCTTATGCTGTTCCAATTTCAGCGGTATACAATGCAAGTACTATTTTTACCATAAAGGATAAGAAACTAGTTAGTCAAAAAGTTGATGTCATTGGTAATTGGGCGAATGACAAAGGTAAAATATTTAAATTGATTGAGCCTAAAAATTCTTTAGATCAAAAAATTGTATTAGCAAGTTATTTGCCTGGTGCCAGAACGGGTTTGGTGGTTAGGTTTAAAAATGAAGACGTGAAAAAATGAGCAGGTACAAAGGCTTAGTTTCATTCTTTATAGAACATAAAGTTGCCGCAAACCTGTTAATGTTTATGATGATTCTGTTAGGAATTTTTGGGTTATATAAACTTAATACGCAATTTTTACCAAACTTTAAAGTTAATTATATTACGGTTACTGTGCCTTGGTTTGGCGCATCGGCATCTGATGTAGAGCGTTCTATAATTGTTCCGTTAGAAAAGCAATTAAGAGATATTGATAATCTCGATAAAATACGGTCCAATGCGAAATCGAATGTTGGTCTAGTCATTCTTGAATTTAGTGAATATGCAGATATGTCACAAGCTTTTCAAGATACCCAGCAACGCGTTTCAGCAATAACAAATCTACCACAGTCTTCTGAAAAACCCGTTATTACAAAAATAGAACGATACGAACCGATTGCTAAGGTGGTATTGAGTGGGCCCGATTCACTGCAACGTATGCGCCAACTTGCTTATGATTATGAAGATGAATTGCTTCAGGCTGGTATAGCCAAAATCAATATTATCGGCTTGCCTAAATTAGAATACGCTGTGCAAGTACCACAAGAAAAACTCAGAGCATTGGGTATGACCTTGCCTGAAATTGCAAATATTATTGACCAACATAGTATGGATGCGCCCTTAGGCACAGTTGGTGAAAGTGATGTCGCTAAAGATTTACGTTTAATTAAAGCGGTTCGGTCTGTTGAGTCTATTGCGGGTATTCCCTTAACCGATACAGATAACTTGCACGTGACAACTGTGGGTGACATTGCTCATATTTCATTACGCAAACAAGAAGGTGAAACAACGGTATACCAAAATGGTAAACCCGTTGTTGAGTTGCAATTGCTCAGAACACAAACTGAAAATGCCTTAACTATGGCAGAAATCATGCACGAATGGGTCGATGCTAAAAAAGATGTCGCCCTTAATGACGGCATTCACATTCAAGTTTATGATGAGTCGTGGACACTTATTCAGGATCGTATTTCTTTGTTGCTAAAGAATGGGGTTACGGGTTTAGTCTTTATTATCATTGTCTTGATGTTATTTTTAAATATTCGGGTTGCTTGGTGGGTAGCGTTAGGTGTACCTGTTTCTTGTTTAGCAACTTTTTTCATTCTGTTGTCAGCGGGTGATTCCATTAACATGATTAGCCTTTTTGCCATTATTATGACATTGGGAATAATTGTTGATGACACGATTGTCGTCGGTGAAAATGCCTATCGAGAATTTCGCCATGGGGTTTCTCCTGTAAAAGCAGCGACGGTTGGCGCAAAGAGAATGCTCATTCCGGTTTTAGCTTCTTCTCTAACAACCATTGCCGCATTTTTACCGCTTATGTTGGTGGGAGATATTATTGGTCAAGTTTTGTTTTCTATTCCGTTAGTGGTGATATGCGTTATTTTGGCATCACTAATAGAATGCTTTTTGATTTTACCAAATCATTTGAAACATAGTTTTATTAAAATGAATTCGCAAGAAGTCTCTGGGTTTAGAAAACGATTTGATGAAGGCTTTGCAAGATTTAGAGATATCCATTTTTATAAAGGACTAATATGGGCATTAAAATGGCGCTGGTTAGTGATTGTTTCAGCAATTTTAGCCATTGTTTTAACGATTAGCTTGCTTATTGGTAGTCATGTTCCTTTTACCTTTTTTAAAATGCCAGATACAAATGTGATTAAGCTAAATGTGAGCTTTATTCCTGGTACCCCAGAAAGTGAAGTTGAGGCTTTTTTAACAAAGGCAGAACAGGAGTTACAAGACATTAATAAAGCCTATAAAAAGAAATACCCAGATGAACCAGCATTAGTACATATGATCACCGCTGTATTAGGCGTAACTGCTGATCTGAGAGGAGATCAATCCCAAGAGTCAGGTAAAAATGTTGCACATCTAAATGTTGAACTTTCGATGCCAGATGAGCGTACGATATCAAATCAAGAATTTATTAACCTATGGCAGTCAAAATTAACTGAAGTTAAAAATATTAATCAACTGGTTATCTCATCACCCGTTGGTGGACCACCTGGGAGAGATATTGATGTCCGTTTATCGGGTAAAAATCCTGTAGAATTAAAACAAGCCGCATTATATGTGAAAGATTCACTAGCAGCTTACCAAGGGGTGAAAAATATTGCTGATAATATGCCTAATGGTCGCGAGCAATGGATATTTGAATTAACGCCTTCCGCTATTTCTAATGGCTTGACTATAAAGGGTCTAGCATCACAAGTGAGTTCCGGGTATGCCAGAAACTTAGTGCAGCGCATTACTGAAGGTCAGGATGAGATTGATATCAGCGTATCATTAGCCGAAGTTGATAAAGACTCACTGGCAAGATTAGATGACTTTCCAGTTAAATTGCCTAATGGTTCAATGGTCCCGTTGGGATCAGTCGTCACTATTAAAGCAATAAATGGTTTTGATCGATTAGTTCATGAAGATGGTTTAATGGTCGCTAATGTGACGGCGGAAGTGGATAACGATGTCACGAATGCAAATCAAGTATTAAATTCATTACAGGAAAATATTCTTAGCAAATTAAAACAAAATTATAATGTAAACTACACGCTTACTGGTAAAGCAGAAGAACAAGAAAAAACATTTTCAGATATGTTGGCTGGTCTAGGGATTGGTTTAGTTCTAATCTATGTTATTTTGGCACTAGTTTTTTCATCATATATTTGGCCTTTACTGGTTATGGTGATGATTCCCCTTGGCTTAATTGGTGCAATATTAGGGCACTTGTTGCTTGGCTACGATATGACAATATTATCATTGTTCGGATTGTTTGGGTTATCAGGCATCGTGGTGAATGATTCGATCATATTGCTGAGCTTTTATAAAGAAAGACGTGAAAGTGGTATGCCTGCCTACGAAGCAATTCTCGAAGCCGCTAAAACACGTTTACGGCCAGTATTGTTGACTTCGATTACAACGATAGTTGGTTTAATGCCATTACTATTTGAAACATCACTTCAAGCACAGTTTTTAATACCAATGGCGATATCTATTGTGTTTGGATTAGCCTTTGCGACTTTGCTAATTTTATTTGTGTTGCCAAGTATGTTGGCTGTCTATGAAAAAATAAAGTTACAGTAGTAGTTAGGGATCTAGGTTAGAAATTTTCTAAATTCAAAACGTAGTCAATGCGTTCTCGGTAAGACATATTTTTACAATCAGGTATTTTGTCTTTTATTCTATTGTATCGACCTTCAATGCCTTTCTCATTTGCGATTTGTATATTCAACCCAGGGCGAGCATTTAACTCCAGCATTAATGGGCCTTTATCTTTATCGAGGATAATATCAATGCCAAGATAACCTAGATTGGTTAGATCATAGCATTTCGATGCAATTTCTAAAAAGTCATGCCATTTAGGGATTTCTAAGCCAGATATAGGGTTTTCTGTATCTGGATGATGGGTCACAATCTCATTGTGCCATACACCATTCATCGTTATGCCTGTTTTAAGGTCAATTCCAGCACCAATTGCACCCTGGTGTAAATTAGCCTTGCCGCTGGATTCCCTAGTAGGCAACCGCGCCATGGCCATCACGGGAAAGCCACAAATAACAATAATCCGTACATCCGGAGCGCCTTGGTAAGTAATAGAATTAAAAAGGGCATCAAATTGAATCAGGTATTCGACCATAGCAACATCTGGATGACCACCCAAACTATAGGTGCCACTTAAAATGTTAGAGACATGGTAGCGCATCTGGTCCATATCCATCATGCGGCCACTGGCTTGTTTAAAGCGATTATTAACTTGTCCTGTTACAACAATAATGCCTTCACCGCCTGCACCTTGAGCTGGTTTGATGACAAAGCTATTATGGTTTTTCAAAAAGCTTTCTAAGTTTTTGTTATCGTGTTCAGATTTAACAGCAGCATATAATTCAGGCGCAGCGATATTATTTTCTATTGCCATTTCTTTCGTTAATATCTTGTTATCTACAAGGGGATAATATCTACGGTCATTTAGTTTCTGAATGAAATTAATATTACGGTTGTTAATGCCTAATACACCCATTTTCTTTAGGGCGCCCCATCTACCAAGCATTAGGATTTACCCTTTTCAATGAGGGATTTAAAGCGCACTAATTCAGTCAAACGATAACCACGATATTTTCCAATCAATAGCATTAGTGCCATTATTACAAGCAGTAGGCTTGGGAAAGTAAAGAATATATATTCAAAAGTATCATTAAATATAAATAGATAAATTACAGATGAAGAGAACAAACTACCAACAGCAGTTGTCAATGCCTCATTTGGACCACGCTCTTCCCATAATATAGAAATACGTTCAATCGACATGGTTAAAATAACCATTGGGAAAAGGGTGATAGATAATCCACTTTGGAATTCAAGCTTATTGGTTATAATGGTGATGCCTGCCAAAATTAATACCACAACTGTTAATAGCATTCCAAGCCTGGGGACAGTCAGGAGCTTTAAGCTCTCGAAATACCGTCTAAAGCTTAATCCAATGATCACTACTAATACAAAAAAGATAATGCCCCATAATAATGTGGTATCTCTAAATGCTAAGGCGATTAATACTGGCATAAAAGTCCCGATTGTGGGAACGCCAATTAATATTCTTAAGACGAGTATGATTAATACACCTAGCGGAATCATGATTATGATTTTGTAGGTCTCTTGCGTATGCGCTGGTAAGTTTAAAAGTGAGAACTCATAAAGCTGACTTTGAACAGAATTTTGTTGGAACTTTTGAAATTGTTCTTGGCTCAATGATTGTTCAGACATGCTGAAACCAGCAATCTTTGTTTTTCCGCCAGATGTTTCAACTAGGTTGTCGCTACCTGACCAAAGGATAAGTGCTGAGTTTGGTTGTACAGTGTCGCCTGTTTTGGCATCAAAATATTGCCACTGATTATCGATATATGCGGCAATCCAAACTGGTAATTTAGAAGGATTAATTGTCATTGAACGCTTGTATGGAATAACATGTAGTATTTCATTAGGTATTCCGTGAAGCGTTATCACCATCGAAGTAAGAGAGGCTATTGGGGAGACGCCTTTTTCATTGTCTAATATATGTTTGACAGCACTTGTATTATTTTCTGGGATTTCCAAAATGGCTTGTCTAACAAAAGTTGGTGCGTCTGCTGACTTTTTATTAATGTAAGCATTTAAATCATCAAGTGTGCCAAGGTCGATATCATCATACTTGTTTTTAATGTTTTCTTGTTCTTGTTTTACATTCGGGGAAATTAACGGATTTGTGATGACATTCACAGGCATGATGAGATTGTATAATACCGTCTGATTACTTGATCCAGAGCTTTCTGAAATGATGGCAACACGATTATTGCCATTTTTTGAAATTGCTTTTCCAAAATCTTTTGCGGTTATGGTTTCATCAAGGATATCGCTTTTAGATAAATTAGGGACCGCAAAATTAACCTTAACTGGCTCGCTGCTGCTCCCAGAAATCGAAAACTTCATGTTTAGTTTCCACACATCATTTTCTTTATGTGGGTCAAGTGATAACCCCAGTTGAAAATATTGATAGATGGCAATGCCAAATCCAATAATGATGAGTGCAAAAAATAAAATAATAAATTGCTTGGAATTACTTTTCATTTGGCTCTGCCTTATCTAGCTGAGTTTGAGAACAGGCAGATATAGTGTCTTTTTTTGATGGGTCAACAACTGCCCCTAATTGAACAAGCCCTTTTCTGCCGAGCAATACAGGCGTACTAAAGCTGGTTCTGTCAATTAAATTTGCTTCTAACTCATAAATCTCACTGTTAAAACAAGTTTTTATCATCACAACTGGACGCTCAGTATATTCTTCGCCAGCTGCTTCTGCACGGTTTTTGATAGAAGCCGTTCTGACTACGGGTAAATCAAAACTTTGTTCTTGTTTTAAAGTAGGATGAGAAAATTTAAATTTAACATATTTTTTACCTTCATCTTTTTCATTTTCGTAGATTTTCATTTCGGTGGCAGAAATCGAAGACGAATAAGCACCTGTGTCCAGCTTTGCTGTAACGGCTTGGTTTGTTGGTAGTATGATGATTGGCTCTAAATAACCATATATACTTTTAAGTGATTTGCTTGCTGCAAAAATGGAAGACTGTGCTGTTGCTAACATGATTAAGCCTATACCAAGTTGTTTAATTTTATTCATGATTCTCTTTCTTGATTAGATTCATTCATAACTATAGCAACTTGAGTCTTAAATGCTAACAAATCATTATTTGGTTTTATCGAGTAGGTATAGGCCTAAAGCAGTGGTAATGCCTATGTATGTGCCAACAACCAAATCGCTTAAATAATGTAAGTCGAAATATAATAAGCCGGTAAATAATCCAATTGCTAAAATTAAACAGATTGGTGACAACTTTTTATAGTAAATCGAAATAGTCAGCATTAATGCACTAAAAATACACATGTGTCCAGAGGGGAAGCTCGCACCTTCACCTGTGATGTCAAAAAAATGAAAATAATAGGAATTTGGGTCAGCGATAAATGAGAGATATCTTTCATGTTCTAATAATGGAGATGTTCTACCAAATACGTACTTTAATGCACTTTTAATATAAAATGCGAATACAAGCGCCTTAATAAATTGTCCTAGAAAGGGGTTGAAATACTGAGTAGATTTTCTGATAAGGTTTTTCTTTGTCGTTATTAATTTGCGATAAAAATAAAATATAAAAAATGGCAGAATTAACATGTAACATATGTTAGTAGCATGTGATCCCCAAAAAGCAACAAACCCTTCAGGGGTGGAGTTGTTAAATTTAACTATGTGTTTCGGCAATTCTTCAGTAGATCCTAGATGTTGAGTTGTATTTAAATCATAGAAAAATTCTGCGAGTGGGCGGTCAAAATATAATATGGAAATAATGGCAAAGATAGACACTACAGGGATAGTAATGAATAAGTAATTATTGACAGCATTAACCATATTGATATTTTTAAACAAATTATTGGTCGCTTAGGTTGTGTGTCAATAAAATAATTATAGCTACATTTTTAAATATTACCTTTATTTAGAAATGTAGCTATAAACAAATTGAATTAAAAATATCATCAATTTTATCTTTAACTTCCTTATCCATGACAATAGGTTCGCCCCATTCTCGATTCGTTTCTCCTGGGTATTTATTGGTAGCATCCATACCCATTTTTGAACCAAGCCCGGAAACAGGTGAGGCAAAATCAAGGTAGTCAATAGGCGTGTTTTCAACCATTACCGTATCACGTGCTGGATCCATACGTGTGGTAATGGCCCAAATGACATCTTCCCAGTTACGCGTATTAATGTCTTCATCGACAATAATAACAAATTTGGTGTACATGAATTGGCGTAGATATGACCAGACTGCCATCATAATGCGTTTAGCATGACCTGAATATTGTTTTTTGATACTGACAATGGCCATTCGGTATGAACAGCCTTCGGGTGGTAAATAAAAATCTTCAATTTCAGGGAATTGCTTTTGAATAATCGGTACAAAGACTTCATTTAATGCAACGCCTAAAATAGCGGGCTCATCAGGTGGTCGACCTGTATAGGTGCTATGATAAATCGGGTCTTTACGGTGGGTGATTTTTTCAACTGTAAAAACAGGGAACTGATCAACTTCATTGTAATAGCCTGTGTGGTCTCCAAAAGGGCCTTCATCTGCATATTCATCTGGATATATAAATCCCTCTAAAATCATTTCGGCTCGGGCAGGAACTTGTAAATCGTTACTTAGGCATTTTGTTAGCTCAGTCTTTTTCCCTTTTAGTAATCCAGCAAAAGCGTATTCTGATAAGGTATCAGGAATAGGCGTGACGGCTGCTAAAGTAGTGGCAGGGTCTGCGCCTAAAACAACAGAAATGGGGAAAGGTTCACCAGGATGTGTTTGCTGCCATTCTTTAAAATCTAACGCGCCACCACGATGTGATAGCCAGCGCATAATAAGTTTATTTTCACCAATAACCTGTTGGCGATATATACCAAGGTTTTGCCTTTCTTTATGAGGACCTTTGGTAACGACAAGCCCCCAAGTAATTAATGGGCCAGCATCCCCTGGCCAACATGTTTGAATAGGGAAGTCATACAGGTTGATATTGTCACTCTCAATAACACATTCCTGACAAACACCATTTTTGACTTTTTTTGGTGACATGTTCAATACTTGTTTATACATTGGGATTTTTTCCCAAGCATCTTTCAGTCCTTTTGGTGGCTCAGGTTCTTTGAGATTAGATAGCAATGTTCCAATATCACGCAAAGCTGAAACATTGTCTGCACCCATGGCTAAAGCAACTCTTTCTGGTGTACCAAATAAGTTGGTCAGTACCGGCATGTTCCCTTGTGATGGTTTATTAAATAGTAAAGCAGGGCCTTTGGTTTTTAGGACTCTGTCAGAAAGCTCAGTCATTTCTAAGTTTGGGCTGATTTCTTGATCAATCTCTTTTAATTGACCTATGTGTTTTAAGTGTTCAAGAAATTCTCTTAAATCTTGGTATTGCATGATCCAGGTTCCAGTTTGTGAAGATATGATGAGCTTATTTTTATTTTGAGTTATAACACGTTATGTATTTATCCTTCAAATATCTAATTATAATCAAGCTTAGTTGCAAATGATAAGGGTAACCATTTAGTGATAGTGGTTATTTAATCAAACACGTCATTCTAAACTTAATTTTGTGTTTAGGTCTGCTCGGGCTTAAAATATTTGAGACAATACAAGAAATTTGACTTCATGGTAACCTGTATCCCACATCAAGTTCGCGGTAACAAGTAAGCATCACTCTAGCTCATAGGCTTAACAGTAGGCGAATTGGTTATGGCTTATGGAGAACTAGGAGGAAAAACCTAACAATCTTTTTAGCCACGTTTCATTGAGTTAAAGAAATCTTCATTTGTCCTTGTCGAACGCATTCTTTCTGTTAAGAATTCCATCGCAGCAATTTCATCCATGTCATGTAGAATTTTACGTAGAATCCAAACTTGCTGTAGCTCGTCTTTTGGTGTGATCAACTCTTCACGACGTGTACCAGAACGCATAAAGTTAATCGCAGGGTATACACGTTTTTCTGCAATCTTACGGTCAAGATGCAGTTCCATATTGCCTGTTCCTTTAAATTCTTCAAAGATGACTTCATCCATTTTAGAACCAGTCTCAACTAGAGCAGTTGCAATAATGGTTAAGCTACCGCCTTCAGCAGTATTACGCGCAGCACCAAAAAAACGTTTTGGTTTTTGTAACGCATTTGCTTCAACACCACCAGAGAGTACACGCCCAGATGATGGAGATACGGTATTATAAGCACGGGCTAAACGTGTAATTGAGTCAAGTAAAATAACAACATCTTGTTTGTGCTCAACCATACGTTTTGCTTTTTCAATTACAATTTCAGCCAGTTGTACATGGCGAGCAGCAGGCTCATCAAATGTACTGGCAACAACTTCGCCACAAACCGAGCGTTGCATTTCTGTAACTTCTTCAGGGCGTTCATCGATTAGTAAAACAATTAAATAGCATTCTGGATATTTTTTGGCAATTGAGGAGGCAATGTTTTGCATCATTAACGTTTTACCCGCTTTAGGCGGGGAAACAATCAAGCCACGCTGACCTTTACCTACTGGGGCAGCTAAATCAATGACCCTTGCAGTAATATCTTCTGTTGAACCGTTACCTGTTTCCATTAATAGGCGTTCCCTAGGGAACTCAGGTGTTAAGTTTTCGAATAATATTTTAGTTTTTGCAACTTCAGGAGAGTCAAAGTTAACGGAATCAATATGTTTAATGGCAAAATAGCGTTCGTTATCTTTGGGATGGCGGACCTTACCAACAATACCATCACCTGTGCGTAAATTTAACTTACGGATAAACGTTGGCGATACATAAATATCATCAGGGCTTGCAAAATAAGAACTGTCTGCAGAACGAAGAAATCCATAACCATCTTGAAGGACTTCAAGTACACCTTCACCATAGATATCTTCACCTTTCTCGGATTGTGCTTTTAAAATTGCGAAGATAAGCTCTTGCTTGCGAACACGACCCGTTGTTTCTAACCCTAAAGACTGGGAAAGTTCCATTAATTCAGGAATAGATTGTTTTTTTAATTCCGTTAAATTCATATTATTGGTTCTCTATTGAATTGGATAAGACTAAAAATTGAAAATTTTTGGATTCCGTAAGAAATTTTAGAAATGATAATTAATCAGGATGATAAATATTTTAGATATTTTTGTCAATTAAATCTGTTAGTTGCGCTTTTGTTACCGCACCAACTTTTGTTACTTCAACGCCACCACTTTTGAAAAGCATTAGTGTTGGTATGCCACGAACACCAAATTTAGTTGGCGTTTCAGGATTGCTGTCGACATCCACTTTAACAAATTTTACTTTGCCTTCGTATTTTTCAGATAGCTCTTCGAAAATAGGAGCAATCATACGGCAAGGGCCGCACCATTCCGCCCAGAAGTCTACAAGTACTGGTAGTTCTTCTTTCAGTACAGCTTCATCAAATTCGCTGTCTTTAACATTTGAATAGGTTAATTCATTTTCTTCTTGATCAGACATTGTTCGTCCCCTTTATAATTTATTTGTCCATTCATTTAAAATGTTATCGTAAAAAAAATCAAGTTCGAATTTCAATTATACTCTTTTTTTTCGTATGATGCTTAATGTATAAGATATTAAATTTCATAGGATAGTTATTATGCAACAATCTAAAGTCGTTGCGACAATTGATTTAGGCTCGAATAGTTTTCACATGTTAATCTCTGAGTCTAATGGTGAGGGTGTATTAAAAGATCTATATGCCGGTAAAAGCAAAGTTCAGCTTCGTTCAGGGTTATTGGACGATGGTACTATTTCGCAAGAAGCGCAAGAAAGGGCGTTAGACTGCTTAAGGAACTTTTCGTATTCATTAGAGCATTATAGTGCTGAGCAAATAAAGGTTGTCGGTACTTACACGCTCCGTAAAGCGCAAGGTAAGTGTGATGAATTTTTACAGGAAGCCGAAAAAATATTAGGGACACCAATAGAAATTATTTCTGGTGAGGAAGAAGCAAGATTAATTTATGTTGGTGCTTCAAAAGGTAATAAAGTTAATAAAAAGAACTCTTTTATTATTGATATCGGTGGTGGTAGTACCGAATTAGTGATTGGAAAGGGGAGTGATTTAAAATCATTGGTTAGCCTTGAGATGGGATGTGTGAGCACGCAAGATTCTTTTTTCAAGGACGGGCGCTTAACGTTAGGACATTTTTCCGAGGCGATTGAATATTCGAAGACTTTAATCAAACCAATTGCAGCAGAATACAAGCAACTTGGTTGGGGAGAGTGTTTAGGTGCAAGCGGAACGATTCGTTCTATCTCCGATTTATTAAAAATCAATAATATTACTGATGGTGAAATTACACGAGAAGGCTTAGAAGTAACAGCAAGATTGGTTATGGAAAAGCGAAATGTTAAAAATGTGCACTTCCCAGGCATTAGAGAGGATCGTGAGAGCATTCTGGCTGGTGGGTTTTGTGTTTTATATGCTTTATTCGATGAGTTAAATATTAAAAGCATGAAGGTGTCATCAGGTGCACTTCGAGAAGGCATGATGTACGAATTGGTTCAAAAGTTAGCATAGATTTTTTATATGCAGCCATTGGCATACCGTTTACGACCAAAATCTTTAGATAATTATTTTGGCCAGCAGCATATTATTGGTTTTGACAAGCCCTTGAGAAAAATGCTTCAAAAGGGTCAGATCTGCTCAATGATACTTTGTGGTCCACCAGGTGTTGGTAAAACAACATTAGCTGAAATTATTTCAAATGAATTAGATTCGGAAATATATAAGCTTTCAGCGGTAACGGCCGGTGTGAAAGATATTAGAAAAGTTGTTGATTCAGCTCAAGCGAATAACCGCACTTCTATACTATTTCTCGATGAAATACACAGATTTAATAAAGCGCAACAGGACCTATTGTTGCCATACATTGAATCTGGTTTAATTATTTTAATTGGGGCAACAACAGAAAACCCTTATTTTGCCATTAATAATGCGCTGCTTTCACGAGTGACTGTTTTTCGACTAAAGCATTTAGATGTGTCTGAAGCAATATTAGTTATTGATAAAGCTTTAGAGGCGGATGAGTTTCTGTTACAGCAAAATTTAATTATTTCTTTAGGTGTTAAACAAGCAATTTATCAAATGTCATCAGGTGATGTCAGGATGCTTTTGAATATTCTAGAGAGTATGGCTTTTACCAAAGACATTAATTCTGAGGTAACGCTTGAAGATTTGAAATCCATATTGCCTGAAAAATACCATCTCATTGATAATCAAGGTGATTATTTTTATGATCAATTATCAGCATTTCATAAGTCAGTAAGAGGAACTGATCCTGATGCTGCGCTATTTTGGCTGGTTAGCATGATTGATAGTGGTTGTGACCCGGCGGTGATACTCAGAAGAATGTTATGTATTGCCAGCGAAGATATAGGAAATGCTGATCCACGAGCAATAACGCTTGCCTTGAATGCTTGGCAGTCTTATGAACGATTAGGGTTGCCAGAGGGTATGCTGCCAATATCGCAAGCAGCGACTTATCTGGCTTCTGCTCCTAAAAGTAATGCAGCTTATCTAGGCTTTAAGCGAGCAAAAGCAGATTTGAAAAAATCAACAAGTATCGAAGTACCGCTTCATTTAAGGAATGTTCATCCTGCTGGTGTTTCAAAGTCAGCAGCGTATAAGTATCCACATGATTATCCAAATGCTTTTGTAGATCAAACATACCGACCAGATGGATTTGAGGATAATTATTATCAGCCTACAAATCGAGGACTGGAAATCAAGATTAAGCAAAAGCTAGACAATATTCGCGCAATGAAAAAGTAATATTTGTTTGTGCGCACATTGTGGTATTAAAAAGATACTTTATATTTTAAGTATCGCACTTAATTAGAAACGAAATGGATTTACTGCAAACAGTTGTATTGGCTATTGTGCAAGGGCTAACAGAGTTTTTACCCATCTCCAGCTCAGCGCATTTAATATTGGCTTCCGATTTAACTGGCTGGGTAGACCAGGGGCTTGGTTTTGATATTGCAGTACATCTGGGTACGTTATTGGCTGTAGTGCTCTATTTCCACAAAACATTGGGCAGCATGGCTAAAGAATGGTTTACTTGTGGTTTTAGCATGAATCAGACGCAAGATTCAAAGCTAGCTTGGTATGTAATTATTGGCACGATCCCAGTCGGTATTGCTGGTTTATTATTTAAACATGAAATAGAAGTATATTTGCGCTCTCCGTTGGTGATTGCTATTTCTACCATCGTATTTGGATTGCTATTAGGTTATGCAAGTTTAGTTGCTAAATCAGACAAGAGAGAAGTTGATTTAAATTATTTAACTGTGTTGATAATTGGTACTGCTCAGGCTGTTGCGCTTATTCCTGGCACATCGCGCTCTGGTATCACCATTACGATGGCGCTTTTACTTGGATTTACCGCGACTGCTTCAGCGAGATTTTCATTTTTATTATCTATTCCTGTTATTATTTTAGCTGTACTGCTACAAGGATTAGATATCTTGAAAGATAATGTATCAATAGAAGTTGGTTATGTGTTAATAGGCATATTAATTTCATTTATTAGTGCAATATTATGTATCCATTTCTTTTTAAGGCTCATTAATGTCGTTGGTATGATGCCATTTGTGGTTTACCGTTTGGCATTAGGTATCTTCTTATTTATATGGTTATTGATGTGAATAAAGATCAAGTTAAGCTTATCGAAAATATTCTCAGTGAATTTGGTATAGATGCTGATTATCTTCAAAATAACATTCTTGCTATGGAAGAGGATATTGGTGAGGATTCATTAACCACCATTATCGAAAATGTATATGCTAAGCCTGCTAAATGTACAGAGGAGACAAGATCTGCTTGGGAGTTGATGCAACGCGATGCTCAAAAGGAAGGTGTTTATTTAAAGATTATATCCTCTTACAGGAGTGTTCAGTATCAAGCTGAACTTATCAAAAGAAAATTAGCTCGTGGTCAAAAAATTGAAAAAATTTTGAAAGTGAATGCGCTTCCTGGGTGGAGTGAGCATCATACAGGCAGGGCGTTAGATTTAACATCAAGTGAAGAAGATCAGGTTTTAGAAGAAAGCTTTGAGAACACAAAAGCATTTCATTGGCTGACTGAACATGCAGGTAAATACGGGTTTGTCATGTCTTATCCTCGAGGCAACTCACAAGGTTATATATATGAACCTTGGCACTGGTGTTATCAGAAAAATTCTTAGGGCTAGAATACCTTTAATCCAGCATTTGGCCAGTAATAGGTCACGACCAACATGAAAATTGCAAAAGCAATGATTTTCAGTAACAGGCCATACATTGCCACTTTTTTTGAAGGGACATAATCCGAATGGGTGATTATGGCCATCGCGGGTGTGCTGACAGGTAACATAAATGTTAGGCCAGCACAAGTTGCAATCGCAACGGCTATCGCTCTAGGGTCAATGCCATATTCTGTTGATAGGGCGATACCTATTGGCATTAGTACAGCAACAGCCGCAGCATTTGACATGACTTCTGTTAATACGAATGCAAGTAGAACAATAATAATAAAAATGACTAATGGCGAGCTTATGCCAGTGTGAATGATTAAGTTTACAAGTGAGTGGGAGGCACCAGTAAATGTTAGAGTCGTGCTGAGCGCAATGGCGCTTCCATACATAATGAAAATACCCCATTTTACATCTTCTTCTACTTCTTGCCAGTTTGTGACTTTGAGCATGAATGCCATAATGACGCCCAAGAAGGCAATCCAATCTAGGCCCCAGCTAGTCCCCCATATTACCCATAATGTAATTGTCACGGCTAATACAAAAAGTGTTCTTATTTCTCGTTGGGAAAATTTGCCTAGCTCTTTCTTGTATGCTAATAATTGTTCTCTTGCTGAGTCTACACTTACTTTACTTTTCCTCGTTAGTAAGAATATGATCGTTAAAGTCGCAATAGAGGTTAAGAAAACAATCGGCAACGTCCAGGCAGTCCATTGTAAGAAACTAATCTCTTGGCCGGTGTTGCTCTGTAACATCCCAATCGCTAGTGGCGCACGAGCACCCCCTAGTAGTGTTGCAGTACCGCCTATGACTGCACCCCATCCCATCGATAAGAATGCACCTAATGCAAAGCGGCTATTTGTGCTTACGCCAGTCGCCTTAACAATTTCTAAAACAATAGGGAATAACATGGCGGCAACTGCATGTTCACTAATAACAAATGCCAATAAGCAAGAAAGTACGTAGATTGAGCATAATAACTTTCTTGGACTTTTGCCAAATTTTGAGATGATCACAATTGCAATACGTGTACTTAAGCCAGACCGCATGACTGGGCTTGCTAAAATAAAAGCACCTAATATAAAGAAGACGGAACTGTTACCAAAGTAACTATAAGCGATTGAGGAACTTATTGCGCCAGATACAGGTAATAAAAATAGGACAATAATGCCAGTAATGGCAATTGGAAATATATTCGTAACCCATAATATGGCGGCGACTGAGAATACAGCCAAAGCTTGTTGGCCTTGATGTGTGAAGCCTGGTAGCGGTAATAGTGAGATGCTAAAAAATGAAATGGTGCAAATAATGAGAAGCACCCACTGAGCCGTATCTAATATTTTTGAAGGGCTGTTGCTGATATTGCTCATTAATATTCAGTTGAAAATCATTGTTTTGTAAGTATATGTGCTATCGGAAAAAAATCCCACCAGTTCATTATTTCACTAAATAAATAAATTTTTATTGATAATTACGCTTATTTTTCGCCATAATTCTTAGGCTAGGTGAAATTTATCAATATAAAGGAGCACACATGAATTTGGCAATAATATTAGTAGGCGTATTGCTGGTATTGGTATGTATATACCGATCCGTTGGCCTAAAAATGTGGACAGTAATTACAGGCTTATACCTGTTAATATTAACATTAATTGGGTGGTTAACAGGTGCGGCCTGTATAACCTTATGGGCAATTTATTTGCCTGTGGCAATATTCTTAAATATTACCCCCATCCGGAAAGCGGCTGTTACAGGACCGTTATTAAAGGCTTTTGCTAAGACAATGCCTAAACTTTCAAGCACTGAAGAAACCGCATTAAATGCTGGAGATACATGGGTTGAGCAAGACCTATTCCGTGGTGAGCCTAACTGGAATCGCGTACATGGTATTCCAAAACATTCCATGTCTGATGAAGAACAAGCATTTTTAGATAATGAAACCAATGAGCTATGTGCCATGGTTGATGATTGGGATGTAATGCAAAAGCGTGACTTGCCTGCTAACGTCTGGAAGTTTATTAAAGATAAAGGCTTTTTTGGTCTAGTCATTGACAAAAAATATGGTGGTAAAGGGTTCTCAGCAAAAGCGCATTCAGAGATTGTAATGAAGATATGCTCTCGCTCTCCAACTGCTGCTGTAACAGTCATGGTGCCTAACTCATTAGGCCCAGGTGAATTATTACATCATTATGGTACGCAAGAGCAAAAAGATAAGTTTTTACCAGACTTAGCCTCTGGAAAGCAAGTGCCTTGTTTTGCATTGACTGAACCAGGCGCGGGTAGTGATGCAACTTCAATTGCTTCTACTGGTGTGGTTTGTGAAGATGAATTTGAAGGCAAGAAAACACTTGGTTTAAGGTTAACGTTTAATAAGCGTTATATTACTTTGGCGCCAATAGCGACTTTAGTTGGGTTAGCGATTGACTTGCAGGATCCTGATAGTTTGCTTGGTGGTGTTGGTACTGAAGGTATTACTTGTTTATTAATACCAAGATCTACAAAAGGGTTAGATATTGGTAATCGCCATTATCCAGCTACATTACCATTTATGAATGGTACAATCCGTGGTGAAGATATTTTTGTGCCAATTGACTATATTATTGGTGGTCAAAAAATGGCAGGTGAAGGCTGGCGTATGCTGGTAGAGTGCCTATCAATAGGTCGTTCAATTTCTCTGCCTGCAAATGGTACCGCTTGCGCCTCTGTTTCATATTTAACAACAGGTGCGTATTCATTATTGCGTAAACAATTTGGTATCCATATTGGTGGATTTGAAGGTATTGAAGAGGTGCTTGCTAATATATCAGGGTTAAGTTATATCATTAATGCAACACGTGAAATGACGGTTGCTGCAGTGGATGCTGGCATCAAGCCTTCAGTCGCATCAGCGATTGCAAAAATGCATAATACTGAAAAGGCACGTGAAACGATTACTGGTGCGATGGATGTCCATAGTGGGCGTGGTGTGGTTGTTGGTCCTCGTAACTATTTGGCGGCTGGTTATCAAGGTGCACCCGTTTCCATTACGGTTGAGGGTGCAAATATAATGACTCGCAACCTACTTATATTTGGCACAGGTGCAATGGCGTGTCATCCATATATTCGTAAAGAGTTTTATGCAGTTAACGAAGGTAATGTTGATAAATTCGATGGAATTCTTTGGTCACATGCTGGTTACTTGTTAAGAAATACGATCCGTTCATTATGGGCAGGTTTAACTTGTGGTGCGTTTATATGTGCACCTTCTTCACCTTTGAAGAAATACTATAAGCGTGTATCACGTTTAAGTTATAACTTTGCTTGTGTGTCTGACATTTCTTTAATGTATCTTGGTGGTGAGTTGAAGCGTAAAGAACGCCTTTCTGCTAGATTAGGTGATGCGTTGGCGCACATCTATATGGCTGCGGCTGTGCTAAAACAGTTTAAAGACTATGGTGAGCATTCTGATGAGGTTGTTTATGCTAAATGGGCATTAGAATATTGCTTACATGAAGCACAAAAAGGCTTATGTGGGTTGACCTCAAATTTCCCATCAAAAGTATTGGGTGTGGTTATGCGTTTCTTGATGTTTCCTGTTGGCGGTGTATATAAAGGTCCGAGTGACAAATTGGATGCGCAAGTGGCAGCAAGTTCTATGAAGAACAATGCTTATCGTGATAGGCTGCTTTCTCGTATGTACCTGTCTGGTGATTCTGAGCAACCGATTGATCGTGTTGAAAATGCATTCCAAGCGGTATTAAATTCTGCCGATGCCACTAAGAAAATTTACAAGGCGATTAAAGCTAAAACGCTCCCTAAGCAACCAATTGAGCAATTGCTTGATTTGGCGCTTGAGAAAGGTGTGATATCTGATTCTGAGTATGAGCAATTATCTGAATCTGAAGCAGCTAGATGGGACGCTGTTCAAGTCGATGAGTTTGAGGCTAAAGAATTGATATCTAAAGGTATAAAAGCTTTTCAGCCAAAGGCACAAGCTAAAAAGTCACCCGTCAAGAAACCAAAGGCCGATGAATCAAAAGATGAACAGCCTAAGGCTAAGAGCCCTAAGGTGGAAGAATCTAAAGCTGAGAGTAAAACAGAAACAACTACAAGAACATCTGATATGAAATCAGGTGATAAACCTACTGAGGAGCTGCTAAATGACTAAGAAAGTAATTGCAACCGATAAAGCGCCTCAGGCAATTGGTCCTTATTCTCAAGCCATTCAGGCAGGTGATTTTGTTTATTTCTCTGGGCAAATTCCATTGGTACCAGAAACCATGAAAATGATTAGTGATGAGTTTGAAGATCAAGCAAGACAAATGTTCCAGAATTTATCTGAGGTCATTAAAGCAGCTGGTGCGTCTAAATCACAAATCATCAAAATAAATTTATATTTAACGGATCTTTCTAAGTTTAAATATATTAACGAAATCATGGCGGAATTTTTTGAAGAGCCATATCCGGCAAGAGCCGCTGTAGAGGTTTCTGCTTTGCCTGCTGGTGCGCTTGTAGAAGCTGAAGCAGTCGCCTATTTAGGAAAGTGAGCGTAACATATATCCAATAATCCAAGAAGAAATATATTAATTTGGATTATTAACCTGCTGCGCCTCGAATTGCCAGAGGCATTCTTAAATTTGTTTTTATTTTTCTATTTGTAATAGATTTGGCAATAACCTTTTTCAATCTCTATTTAGAATTACTATAATGTCTCTATATTTAAAAACGAGTATGGGATCGCGTGCAACTACAAATCTATAACTCATTAACACGCAGAAAAGAAATATTTACACCTATTAAAGACAAGACTATATCAATGTATACATGCGGCGTGACGGTTTATGATAACTGTCATATCGGTCATGCGCGCACATATATTTCGTTTGATATGGTTGTGCGCTTTTTAAGACATATAGGTCATGACCTGACGCTTGTTCGTAATATTACCGATATTGATGACAAGATAATTAAAAGAGCGAATGAGAATAATGAATCAACTGACCAGCTGGTAGAACGATTCATAGAAAAAATGTATCAAGACTTTGATGCGCTGAATATTCTTAGACCAGATTTTGAGCCGAAAGCAACTGAGACAATTCCTGAAATGTTAAACTTTATTGAGGCACTTATCGATAAAGGTTTTGCATATCCAGTTAAATCAGGTGATGTTTACTTTAGAGTGCAGAAATTTAAATCATATGGTGAACTGTCGAATCAAAAACTATCAAGTCTAATTTCAGGTGCCAGAGTTGAATCATCTGAGCAAAAAGAGGATCCGCTTGATTTTACCTTATGGAAAGCGGCTAAACCAGATGAGCCAAGCTGGGATTCGCCATGGTCTAAAGGAAGGCCTGGTTGGCATATTGAATGTTCAGCAATGGCGAAGAAAATTTTAGGTGAGACATTTGATATTCATGCTGGTGGTTCTGATTTGAAGTTTCCTCACCATGAAAATGAAATTGCCCAGTCAGAAGCATGTAATGACAAGAAGTTTGCTAATTATTGGATGCATTCTGGTATGGTTCAGGTTAATGCTGAGAAGATGTCAAAGTCTCTAAATAACTTTTTTACGATATCAGAAGTATTAAAAGACTATCATCCGGAAGTAATACGTTATTTTTTAAGTTCTGGCCATTATCGTAGCGAAGTCAATTATTCTCGTGATAACTTAGAGCTTGCAAAATCTGCGCTAATAAAACTCTATACTTCATTACGCGGGGTGGATATTGGAACTGCCTCTTTTGGTGAAGATTCAGAAGAGAAGAAAACATTCTTAGCTGCTATGTCAGATGATTTTAATGTGCCAAAAGCGTTGGCAGTATTATTCGATGTTGCAAAAAAAATTAATATTACTAAAGTTAATGATATGCCTTTAGCAAGGAAGTATGCTGGTTTGTTAAAAGAGCTTTCTGGCATCCTGGGGATGTTGCCATCAGATCCAGATGTTTTTTTGAAGTCAGTTAATGCAACTACGCTCAATGATGAAATTGATAATGAAGAGATTGACCGTTTGGTAGATGCACGCTTTAAGGCTAGACAAAATAAAGAGTGGGCAAAAGCTGATGAAATTAGAAACAAGCTTGCTGCAATGGGTGTGATTATTGAAGATGGCAAACAGGGAAGTACCTGGCGAATGGAGTAACAAATGAGTAAATCTAAAGAGCTGAATGATGACCTTCCAATTAGCCATAAAATAGCGGAAGAAATTATTACGATTAGAGATTGTTTGCGTTGGGCAAGTAGTCGGTTTCTTGAGGCAGAGCTTTATTATGGGCACGGTACGGATAGCGCTTGGGATGAAGCGGTGCATCTTGTATTACAAGAATTATTTTTACCATTGGATATTGATAATAGAATTCTTGATGCTCGTTTAACCTTTGCTGAGCGAAAAAAGATAATAGAGTGTGTTTATAGAAGAGTTGTTGAGCGGGTGCCTTTACCTTACTTAACACATATTGCTTGGTTCGCTGGTTTAAAGTTTTATGTGGATAAAAGAGTTATTATACCGCGGTCACCAATCGGTGAATTAATTAGAAATAATTATGAACCTTGGGTTAATTTTGATGGGACTAAGAGTGTATTAGATTTATGCTGTGGCTCAGGCTGTATTGGTATTGCATCTGCTTATGCTTTTGAGGAAGCGAATGTAACGCTCTCAGACTTATCTGCAGATGCGATTGATGTGGCTAAACGAAATGTCAAAGAACATAATTTGTCTGGAAGAGTTAACGTTGTTAAGTCTGACTTATTTAATGCACTGTCAGGCGAGCATTATGATTTGATTGTTTCGAATCCGCCTTACGTCAACAAATCTGATTTTCAGTCAATGCCTTCTGAATATAAACACGAGCCGAAAATGGCATTAGAAGCTGGACTAGATGGTCTTGATATTGTGAGACGTATCCTACGGCAGGCACCGCATCATTTAAACGATAATGGTGTGTTAATTGTTGAGGTAGGTAACAGCCAAGAAGCCTTGGTAGAACTTTATCCAGATGTACCGTTTACTTGGTTAGAATTTGAAGATGGTGGTGATGGTGTGTTCTTATTAACATCAGAGCAACTAATTAAATATCATGAGATTTTTGTAAAAGGCTGATTATGTCCGGGAATACATTTGGTAAATTATTTACAGTAACAACTTTTGGTGAAAGCCATGGGTTAGCATTAGGCGCGGTCGTTGATGGCTGTCCCCCAGGGCTTGAACTTGATGAAAGTGACTTGCAAGGTGATTTAGATCGTCGTAAGCCAGGGAGTTCAAAATATACCACTCAGCGTCGTGAAAAAGATGAGGTGCAAATACTTTCAGGTGTGTTTGAAGGTAAAACCACGGGTACGCCAATAGGTTTGATTATTCATAATACGGATCAAAAATCTAAAGATTATTCAGAAATTATGCATAAATTCCGCCCCGGTCATGGTGATTATACCTATTGGAAAAAATATGGTGTTCGTGACTACCGAGGCGGTGGCCGTGCTTCTGCGAGAGAGACAGCTATGCGGGTTGCAGCAGGGGCAATTGCAAAAAAATACCTTGCTAAAAAGTTTGGAATGAATATTTTTGCTTATGTATCTCAAATAGGAAATATTAAGGCAAAAGCGGTTAATGTCGACTTTATTAACCAAAATCCATTTTTTGCTGCTGATAAGAATATTATTCCAGAATGGGAAGCATTAATACATCAGATCAGAAAATCTGGTGACTCAATTGGTGCAGAAGTGACTGTGGTTGCTCAAAAAGTGCCTGTTGGTTTGGGTGAACCTGTATTCGATAAAATAGATGCTGATATTGCCCATGCATTAATGGGGATTAATGCCGTTAAAGCTGTTGCCTTGGGTGATGGTTTCGATGTGGTCGCCCAAAAGGGTAGCGAGCATTGTGATGGTATAAGCAATGATGGTTTTATGTCAAACCATTCTGGTGGCACATTAGCTGGTATTACTTCTGGTCAGGATGTTATTGCCAAAATAGCCTTTAAACCAACATCGAGTATATTGACGCCAGGTCAAACTGTTACAACTTCAGGTGATGAAGTCGAAATATCAACTAAAGGCCGACATGATCCTTGTGTCGGTATTCGTGGTGTGCCTATTGCTGAGGCGATGTTAGCATTAACCTTAATGGATCATCTCTTGCGCGATAGAGCGCAGAACTATGAGCGAGGTGATTTATTGTGAGTCCTGAATGGCAGGAATTAATCAATACTTGGGGTTACTGGCTGATGGCATTTGGTGCCATTATTGAGGGTGAGACATTTTTAATCATTGGTGGGATAGCGGCTGCTAATGGCTTATTGCATTTGCCAGGTCTAATCTTGTTGGCAAGCATCGGCTGTTTGTTTCACGATGGATTTTTCTTTTATCTTGGGCGATTTGGTGGTACTAGGATTCTCCAGAAAAAACCAAATTGGCAAAGTAAGATTGAGCGGGTAACTCGCTTGCTCGATAAGTATGATTTTTGGTTTATTATCGCTTTCCGTTTTGCATACGGCTTAAGAACAATAATCCCATTTGCATTGGGGTTAAGTAAAATATCGATTTTGAAGTTTACAATATTTGATTTAATCGGTGCGATTATTTGGTCTATTTTCTTTATTGTTGGTGGTTATTATTTTGGTCATGGTCTGGTGATTCTAATGGATAAATTATCGCTAACAGACTTTATAAAAGATCATATTACGCTTTCCATTTTTATTCTGGTTGGTGTTTTGATTATTATTACCGCCATTGTTCATTATTTTATGCGCCGACGGCAGAAGAAAAAGAAATCTGCTAAACATATAGTGGAGAGTGCTGTAACTAAGGGCAAAGCAAATAATGACTAAACTGTTATTAACGCTGACAAATAAAATGGTGGCATATAAAGCTTATATGCCCTTTATAAAGGATGGTGCAATATTTGTGCCGACAACCGTTTCTTTTAAGCTTGGTGATGAAGTTGAAGTTGTTATTAACTTGAAAGAACTAAATAAATCGATTAATGTATCGGGACCTGTTATATGGATTACACCACCAGCTTCTAGAACACGGGATGGTGTTGGAATTCGCTTTGTTGGTGAAAACGGAGTCGAAGCTAAGCGGCTGCTGGATACTTATCTTGCTGGACTTTCATCTAAGGCAAAACAGGAAACATATACTTTATAAAATTTTCGGGGCGTAGCGCAGCTTGGTAGCGTACTTGCATGGGGCGCAAGAGGTCGTGGGTTCAAATCCCGCCGTCCCGACCATTATTTTTTATGCTTAATCCAGGATTGTGGATTACTTAAATTTACATCAAAAATAAATCTTTCTAGTATGAAATTGTAAATTTTTAAAGCTTATCGCTTCGCTATTATAAAATTACTCTTTGATAAAATACCGTATTTCACGTATTACTATATCTATAACAAATTTAAAAAAATCAAAATGGCAAAATCTAAAGCAATAGAGATATCTGGGGAAGAATATAATAATGAACTAAAACGTATGCAACGTGAATTAGTGATGCTTCAGGAGTGGATTAGAAATCAGGGTAAACGGGTTGTTGTTGTTTTTGAAGGTCGTGATGCCGCGGGCAAAGGTGGAATGCTTCGGCGCATTACTGAAAAATTAAATGCGCGTGTTTGTAAAATTATTGCATTGGGGGTACCAACTGAGCGTGAAAAGACACAATGGTATTTTCAGCGATATGTAGAGCATTTACCTGCTGCAGGAGAAATGGTGTTGTTTGATCGCTCATGGTATAACCGAGCAGGCGTAGAAAGAGTAATGGGGTTTTGCACAGATGAAGAATATAAAGATTTTTTATACTCGTGTCCACAGTTTGAAAGAATGCTAACGCGTTCTGGTATTATTTTGATTAAATATTGGCTTTCTGTCTCAGCAAAAGAACAAGAAAAAAGATTTAAAGATAGAATCAAAAAACCCTCTAAAAATTGGAAACTTTCTCCCATCGATTTAGATAGTTATGTGAAGTGGGATGCATATTCTGAGGCTAAGGATAGGATGTTAAATTATACTGATATTAAAGAGGCACCGTGGTTTGTTGTTCCTTCTGATAATAAAAAAATAGCACGTTTGAACTGTATTCATCACCTGTTAAGTCAATTTGATTACGAAAAAATTGAGCCTATTGATATTGAATTGCCTGAAAAAAGTCAGAGTGAATCTTATATTCGTATGCCTTCTGAGAATCAGACTATCATTCCAGAAATCTATCAATAATCTATTTGTGAAGCATTAATTCATAATATGGTTGTGTGCGATAATCTTATTCTTTAAGATAATTTCACTTTTAGCTTGGTCCAAATTACTTTTGGCGGCAGTTCTTCAAAGCATGGTGGCATAACTTTGTACTTATCAATTTCATCAGCGTACTTACATTTTTTGAGATAACACGGTGCACACGGGAATTTAGATTGTAAATGTTCTTGGGTGCTGCCTACTGCACCAATTAGTCCCGAGTCAGTTGCACCGTATAGTATAATTGATGGGATGTCCAGTGCTGCGGCTAAATGGCTTAAGCCAGTATCAACACATACGGCTGCTTGCGCCTTTGATATAATATAAGCGAGTTCAGAGAGCTTCATTAATGATAATGCAGTTGCTTTATCTGATGTGCTTGCAATACGTTCTGCACGCTCAAGTTCTTTATTGTTACCAGATGGCAATAATATATTGTATCCTGCTTCCGCCGCAATTTTGGTTAATTCAATCCAGTATGCTTCAGGCCATAGCTTCGTTACCCAGCTTGCATTGTGAATAAATAGCAAGTATTTTTTGGGGAGTTCAAGATTAGGTTGAACAAAATTAGCTGGATCGATGCCAAAGTCAGGTTCACTCTCTGGTTTTTTATAGCCTAACGCATCAGCGAATAACATCCTTAGTCTTTCGACTGCGTGTAGGCTTTTATCAATATGATATTTTTTGTTATAAGCTAAATGGGCGATTGGTTCTGCGCAAGTAGACTTATCATAACCGCACTTACTTTTACTGCGGGCCAGTTTAGCTGTGATTGCACTTTTAAAATTAGTTTGCCCGTCAATCACATAGTCATAAGTTTTTGAGCGTAGGCTTTTGTAAAAATGTTTGATTTCGCCCGATTTTATTGACTTGAATAATTCTTTTCGCCATTTACGGTGATCGTTGGTGATTATTTTGTCGACAACTGGATGCCAAGTGGCTATTTCCGCAAAGTTCTTATTTACTGACCAGTCAAATGAGACATTCGGTAATGCTTTTTGTGCATCTGTTAATGCCGGTAGTGCATGGATTAGGTCGCCTAGTGAGGTATGCTTTACAAGCAGTACGTTTAATCCGTTTTTATTTTCGGTTTGCTTTGTCACCGATCATCTCAATAAATTAATGCTAAGTATAATTATAGCAACATAAATATTTATCATGTAACTTGCTAATCTGGTTGATGCATATTATAAATTTTTAGTACAAATCAAGATATATAAAATATTATGGGTATTGAAAAACTAACGCCACAAGACATTAAAGATATTCAAGCCACTGGCAAGCTTGTTATATCACCAAAAGCATTGAATGAAGGTATTACCTTATTATCTGAAAAGCTTAATAAAAAATTTGCTGATAAAAATCCTATTTGCGTATGTGTGATGACAGGGGGTTTGTTTGTAACCGCTGGGGTGCTGAATAAATTGAATTTCCCATTACAAATGGATTATGTTCATGTAAGCAGGTATCAGGGCAGTTGTTATGGACAGACATTACAGTGGTTGCGTCCGCCAAGCATTGACCCGCATGGTCGTGATGTTTTAATCTTTGATGATATTCTAGATGGTGGAATTACACTTGCGGAAGTCTCAAAATACTTTATGAGACATGGTGCAAATGTAACAACTGTTGTGCTTTTAGATAAGAAAACACAACGAGAAAAGGGCGGATTAATTCGAGCTGACTATAGCTGTTTTGCTGTTGAAGATGCTTATGTGTATGGGTATGGCTTAGATTACCATGGGTATTTACGTAATGCGCCAGGTATATATGAAGTGCCAGAAGAATATATCAGGAAGTTTCGATGATTGACTCTCATTGTCATTTAAATGCCTTAAGATATACAGAAGCAATTCCAGATATTGAATCAGTAATCGAGAAGGCGCATCAAGAAGGCATCCATAAGATGTTTTCAATTTGTACTGAATTAGAGCAAGTAAGTGGTCTTGAGAAAATATCTCAACAGTATGCTCATATTTATCATTCGGTTGGTGTGCATCCAAGTGAATGGAATGGAGAGCCACCGTCTGTGGAAAGGCTCATTGAGCTAAGTTCAAACCCTAAGTGTAAAGGTATTGGTGAGACTGGGCTTGATTACCATTATAATGATGAATCAACCTGGGAAGAGCAGAAGTCTCGTTTCAGTATTCACTTGCAAGCGGCTAATAAAATTAATAAGCCTGTTATTGTGCATACGCGAAATGCTCAGGCTGATACCATAAAAATTTTAAAAGAGGGAAATGTTTCTGGTTGTGGTGGTGTATTGCATTGTTTTACCGAAAATTATGAATTTGCTAAAGAGGTGCTTGATTTGGGGATGTATATATCATTATCAGGCATCCTGACATTTAAAAATGCGCAACAAATTCAAGAAGTTGCAAAAAAAGTTCCGTTAGAACGAATATTAATTGAAACAGACTCTCCATATCTAGCACCTGTTCCAGTGCGTGGAAAGCCTAATTTCCCACATAATGTAAAGCATGTTGCTCATTTTTTAGCTGAACTTCGTGGTGAAGATATTTCTCAAATTGTCGATAAAACGACAGAAAATGCCATAAAATTATTTGACCTAAGATAAATACCATCTAAGATAAATGAGAATCATTAACATTAATGTTGATTCTTAGATATGGTTATATATAATGTGCTTTTTTTATGCATGGGACAAATATATGTTTAAAGTGGGAAAAAAATATCGGGTTGCTGGTTTCTCGGATAAATGTCCAGCTTCTTATTCACAGAAATTACTTTGTGTTGGCTTTGTCCCTGGACAGGAGTTTACGATTTCACGAGTTGCGCCATTAGGTGATCCATTAGAGGTTTCTATAAAAGGAACACAGGTATCATTACGTAAGTCTGAAATTAATTTAATTAAGGTTGATGCAGTATGAAAAAAATTGCAATCGTTGGGAATCCAAACTGTGGTAAAACAACGATCTTTAATGCGATAACCGGTTCTAACCAAAAAGTTGGAAACTGGAGTGGGGTAACCGTTGATAAAAAATCTGGATACTTTCAATGCGGTAAAGATAAAACTGAATTAGTCGATTTGCCCGGTTTGTATTCTATTACTTCTTCGGATGAGAATAGCTTAGATGAGCAGGTTGCGAGTAAGTTTCTAATTAATGAAAAACCAGAATTAGTGATTAATGTTATTGATGCTTCAAATTTTGAACGTCACATGTATCTAACCATGCAGTTACTAGAAATGAAAGTTCCGGTTGTGTTGGCTGTCAATATGATTGATGTTGCTAAAGCTAGAGGGATGATAATCCACTTTGATAAACTGGCTAAGAAATTAAATATTCCAGTTGTGCCAGTGATAGGTCGTAAACAGGTTGGAATAAAGGACCTAATCGATACGGTCGATAAAACCATTAATGATCAAGCCTTGCCAGTACCATTTGATGTTTATAGTACCTACAATGAAAAAATACAAAAATTCATTAGCGATGTTACATCCGATGAATCAGGTCTTCGAAAAGAAAAATGGTTTGCTATACGCCTCTTAGAAAATGATTCTTTTGCGATTGAGAATTCACATCAGCCTCAGTTAACTAAAAAAGCAAATGCACAGTTAGATAATAATGTTTCAAACATTGATGTTTCTATTGTGAGGTATGAGTGTATCACCATGCTGGTTGAGGAGTGTTGTGATATTAAATTAATTAAGAAGCATAGAGTAACGAATATTGTCGATACGATTTGCCTAAATAAATATTTAGGTATTCCAATATTTTTATTTGTCATGTACATGATGTTTGAATTCTCAATCAATATTGGCGGTGCTTTGCAACCATTGTTTGATAACTCATCGCGTGTCATATTTATGGATGGCTTGAGCCATTTGTTATTAAATATTGGTCTACCAACTTGGATTACAGCAGTGCTTGCTAATGGCGTTGGATTGGGTATTAACACTGTGATAACGTTTATCCCTCAAATAGGCTGTATGTTTATCTTTTTATGTTTCTTAGAAGATTCTGGCTATATGGCTAGAGCTGCTTTTGTTATGGATAGATTTATGCAATGGGTAGGTTTGCCGGGTAAATCCTTTGTTCCGCTCATTGTCGGTTTTGGATGTAATGTTCCAGCAGTTATGGCGACAAGAACATTAGAAAGTCGACGTGACCGCCTGTTAACTATTATGATGTCACCGTTTATTTCTTGCGGTGCACGTCTCGCCATTTTTGCGGTTTTTGCCGCAGCTTTCTTTGGTGAGCATGGTGCTGGTGTTGTCTTTCTATTATATCTAGTTGGCATTGTCGCAGCGATTGTGACAGGTTTAGTTGTCAAGCATACTATTTTGAAAGGGGATAATTCACCGTTTATATTAGAATTACCAACCTATCATATGCCTAATTTTAAAACCATTATTGTACAAGCTTGGAATAGGTTGAAGCGTTTCATTACCCGTGCGGGTAAAGTGATTATTCCCGTATGTATCTTGATTGGTGCTTTAAACAGCATTCAAGTAAATGGTCAGTTATCGTCATCAGCTGATGGCTCTAGAGATTCAGTGCTTTCTAAGGCTGGCGAAATAATCACGCCTGTGTTTGAACCGATGGGTATTAAGTCTGAAAATTGGCCAGCGACTGTCGGATTATTGACAGGTGTTTTAGCTAAAGAAGTCGTAATCGGTACATTGAATACGCTTTATACTCAAAATAGTGGTGATTCAGGTGTTGATGAGAATCAGCCATTTCACTTCTGGGCTGAATTAAAAGGCTCTGTGACAGACACTTTGGGTAATTTCCAAGATATGTCAATCGGTACGTTTATTAACCCATTTACAGCAAATGAAGCTGATGCGCACATGGATAAATCAGTAATGGGAACCATGGCTGCTGGTTTTGGGTCGGTTGCAGCTGCATTTGCCTATCTTTTGTTTGTGTTGCTGTATGTGCCGTGTGTGGCAACCATTGGTGCGATGTCTAGAGAAGCAGGAAAAGGTTGGGCTTGGCTTTCTGTTATATGGAGTACCTCTATCGCGTATGTGTTAGCGGTAGTTGCATATCAGGTAACAAATCTGGTTGCTGATCCAGTTTATGCTTGTGTGGCTATCGGGTTGTCTTTGCTTTACATGACAATCTTGATTGGTCTTATGAAATACTATTCAGAAAAAATTCGCTTTAGCCCTAAATTTGCAGGTGGTTGTGGTACTGATAGCGGTTGTTCTACAGGTGGATGTCATTAGATCTTTCAAGTGCCTTTATTGAACTCCCTATACCAATAGCTGAAGCAGCCATTTTGGTATATATTAACGTTTTTAATTCTTTGTTATTTATATGCTATCTTACTTGCTGAATGCAATCTTACCTGTAGTCCTTATTATTGCTTGTGGTTATTTCAGTAGAAAGAAGAAGCTCTTACCATCTGAAGCCACGGTTTATTTAATTGAATTTATATTAAAATTTACATTCCCAGTTTTAATTTTTTATGACTTTTCCACAACTGATATCGTAAATGTTTGGGATACAAAGTTTGCGATTACAATTATTATTGCAGCAGTATTAACTTTCATTTTCGCTTATCTTATTAATCGAACTATTTTAAAAAGATCGAGTAAGGAAGCTTCAATAGCAGGAATGGCATGTAGCTGGCCAAATAATGTTTTTATGGGTATCCCAATCTTGTATTTCTTATTCGGGAAAGAGGCAGTTACCTCTACTTTTATTGCAACCGTATTAATTATGTTTACGATGTTTCCAATTTCAATGGCCATGCTAGAAAAAGACCAAGCTGTGAAAGGTCATTTTCTATTAAAAATAGGGTTGCATAAGAACCCACTTGTCATTGCAAGTGTGTTGGGTGTTCTGTTTTCTGTGTTTAACATTCATTTAAATGATGGAATCAATCGTGGGTTATCTTTATTAAGTGTCCCGACAATTACAATTGCCTTGTTCACTGCTGGAATGACGATAGCAGACAGTAAAATTCATATTGGGAAGGATGTTCTTCTAAATGTTCTTCTGAAAAATATTTTTCAACCGTTACTTGGCCTGTTATTGGTTTTTTTATTTGGAATGGATGGGTTTTGGGCGGCAATGGTGATTCTTAATTTGGCTTGCCCAACAGCAAATACGCCTGGCATGTATGCCATTAGATATGGTTGTTATAAACTAGAGGCAAGTAATAGTATATTGGTGACAAGCATATGCTATATGTTCACAATTTTTGTGTTTTATTCAATTGCGATACATTATTCCGTACCAGTTATGAACCCTGTTTCAATCTAACTTATTTATATATTTCTGATGCAGATGATAAAATTAAATCGTCTGGCTTTCTGGCCACATTTGGATTTTTATTTGGGTAGGGCAGTGAGTGAAGAATATGCCTTAATGCATTAATCCGTGCTCTTTTTTTATCATCGGACTTAACGATTGTCCAAGGGGAGTCTTTTGTGCACGTATGTTCGAAGGTTGCTTCTTTCGCTTCTGTATAAGCATCCCATTTGTCTAATGATGCTTTATCAATTGGACTGAGCTTCCATTGTTTTAATGGATGGCATCTTCTTTGGTCGAATCGTCTTTTCTGTTCTTCTTGACTAACAGAAAACCAAAATTTAAATAATATAATGCCGCTATTTATAAGCATTTGTTCGACCAAGGGTGCCTCACGTAAGAACTCATTGTATTCATCGGGTGTACAAAACCCCATTACACGTTCTACGCCACTTCGGTTGTACCACGAGCGGTCAAAAAGTACAATTTCACCTGAAGAAGGTAAATGTTGAATATAACGTTGAAAATACCATTGGCTTCGTTCTTTGTCTGTAGGTTTTTCTAGTGCGATAACAGATGCACCCCTAGGATTTAAGTGTTCCATAAATCGTTTTATGGCACCACCTTTTCCAGCTGCATCGCGTCCTTCAAATATAATTAATAGCTTTTGGCCAGACTCTTTTACCCATTTTTGCATTTTGAGCAATTCAATTTGAAGTTGATATTTTATGCGTTCATATTTATCGCGTGAAATTTTTTGTGGATAAGGATGAATGTTGTGAACAAACAAATTAATATGTGCTTCTGACTTGGCTGGTTGCGAGTTGTTATTATTGGACTGTTTTATGGTCATCCTCGTATGCCTTTGTTTGCACCTCTTATGGATAGTATACCTAATCTGTAGCCAGATTCATTTTTTTCACCAATTTTATTGAAAATATGATTCCATCTTGTAAAGGTTTTTTTTGACTCTATACTAAAATTTGTAAATAAATACATGGAGCTTTTGTCATGAAAAAAAATAGAACACTTGTAAAATATACTGCATTTTTGAAAAAATTATTAATTTCAGGTGCTTTCTTTTCTTTAACATCTGCTGCTGCTTTTGCAACGGATTCTGGTGAAGATATGCCTTGGATGTCACCTTTACAAACTATTACAGCTTCAATATCTGGCCCAATTGCTCAGGCGGCTGGTGTAATTGTTATTGTTATCGCTGGTTTGGGTATTGCCTTTGGTGAAGGTGGAAGTGGTGTGAGAAAGCTATTTCAGGTAGTAATGGGGTTAGCAATTGCTTTTACTGCTGCAAGTATTGTTTCAAAACTTTTTGGCGCAACTTCAGGTGTGGCATTTTAAATGTCAGTACCTGGTTTTGTCGTAAAGATACATAATTCTTTAACACAGCCAATGTTAACAGCTGGTGTACCACGCCAGTTTTTTATAATGAATTCAACGGCAATGGCAGCAATCACGTTTGGTATGCAATCTCTTTATGGGATTCCTATCTGTGGTGTGTTGCATATTGCCGCGGTCATGATGACCAAAAGGGATCCTTATTTTTTCAATGTCATGGTTCGACATGTAAGGCAAAAGGGATATTACTCAGTATAATATGGATATTATCAAAATATGTTTAATCTCGGCGAATATCGGAATAAGTCAGACCGTCTGACAGATATTCTTCCTTGGGCGGCAATGATTGCTCCTGGGGTAGTATTAAATAAAGATGGGTCTTTTCAACAAACGCTTACTTTTCGTGGGCCGGATTTAGAGTCTTCTACAGAACCACAATTGGTTTCTACGACTGCTCGGCTAAATAACGCACTTAAAAGATTAGGTTCTGGTTGGGCGTTTTATGTCGAAGCACGCCGAAAGCTTGCTTTACAATATCCAAGTGAGAATTATTTTTCCAATCCTGTCAGTTGGTTGCTTGATGCTGAAAGAAGAGATCTATTTCAACGTGAAGAAGAAAACTATGAGAGTGTATATTATATAACGCTTCAATATTTACCACCTAAAGAAAGTGTCTCAAAAATATCTGGGATGTTTGTAAAAAAAGATAAAGAATCTGATGTTAGTGGTGGTACATATAAAAAATTACTAAATTATTTTACAGCCACAGTTAATCAGCTTTATGACATCATGAAAGACTTCATGTATGAAATTGGCTTTCTTTCTGATTCTGAGACACTTACTTATTTACATGATTGT
>JAOMSY010000010.1 GCA_028355575.1 Francisellaceae bacterium
TCAAGATTTCTAAGTTGGCTTTGTAGACTCTTATGCTTTCTATCAAAAGCAAATTTCATTACTGAGCTGATCCTGTTCATAATATGAAATAGATCAGCAACTCTATTCTTTAGCAGTGTGTCTTTGCTGAGTTTTAACAGTGCCTTAGCGCGATCACTAAGAAATGATTTTATGTTATTAAATCCATCAGTCCAAGGTTTAGATATCTCTGACCAAGTGGCATGATTTCTACTTTCTTTGATTTCTTCAGTAAAGACAAATCCTGATTTTAAATCCATTAGAACCAAGCACATTATTTTTGCAAGAAAGGTTTCGTCGGCACCAATAACAACGTCTACATCTTTGCAGTTTTCTTTAACCTCAGTATCATGGATGTTTTTATAATCAATAATTATTTTTTCAATCTGATTTTCAATATCCCTTAAAGATGAGGCAGAAAGGCCCGCAAAATGATTCAACTTAAGTAGTGATATGAAGAGTGCTATTCGATCAGAACCAACACCACATAGGATTCCAAATATCATAATTGAAGCCACTACAAATTTTAAAATCCAGGTCTGACCGTCCACTGTTTCAAAAAAATGTGCTCCTTCAATTTTAGATCTTGCTTCTACTTTTTGTTTATGCCGGTGCACTGAACTTTTAGATAGTCCAAATATTTTAGCGGCACTTCGGCATGAGGATTTAGCACTTTCATTGAGATATTTTGTAACTTTGCAAAGGTTGCTTTGAATCATTTGATGGGAATTCAGGAGAATAATTTCAGGCTGATATTTTACACCACTGGGTTTTGTTTTGAACAGAACTGTCCCGTTTTAAATTGAGGGCCGAAAGATCCAACAATTGACCAAATAATTTTCTCTATGGGTTTTCTGGGCGGACACTTGCCTTTAGGTAGCATTCTTAAAAAATAAAATTTCATTACGTTATAAAATATATAATCAGATGACATATCATATATGCATTCACAATTTAAGCATACTGACGATAAACTATTTGTTAATTGGTAACCACTTTTTCAACACGCTCAATAGAATCCGCTTTAGCTAATGATAACCTAACAATGCTGTTTTCAATTGCGTATAGACTATGCAGTACTTTTGAATCAAGATAAATTAAATCCCCAATTTTTAAATGACACTTTTCATCATTTACATAAAAATCCAAATCACCATGAACCAACATAACCGTAATAGGATAAGGCGCACAATGCTCCTTCATGGTAATCCCTTTTGGTAAACTAATTTGTATTTCTTTCGTAATCGGTGTTTCAATTAACTTCTTGATGGCCACCTTATTCTTACTAAAGTCTGCGCCTTCAATAAAATTTACTAATTCTGTCACGATAACCTCCTAGCTATGTCGTTTTATATTTGTTTTAACATCCCGTATTTAAGCGACTTGGCAATATTCAATGCTTTTGACATAATTTCATCCGCCTCATCTTGATCAAAATCTAATTTAGCCTGCTCGCAAAATAGCTTCAGCCATCGCTCAAAATGTAATTCTGTGATATGAATTTTTTCTGATAATAAAACGTGCTTTTGATAAGCATTCCCATGATATTCCCCTGTTTTTAATAATACAGAACACCAAAATCGTGTCAGCTTTGGAATATGTTCATCCCAGTCAACTTGAGCTATGTTATTAAAAATTGGGCCAAGCAAGTTATCTTGGTTTATCTTATCATAAAAATGACCTACAAAAGTTTCAATTTGATTGGTTGATATGTTCACGTTAGTTTTTCACCTCATCAAATACAAATTGATTAGACATGACTTTTTTCTCAATATTTTTAGTTAGCAGAATATCTTTCAGCTTATATTTTTTAAGTCCAATAATTTATGCATTAGACAACGAATCCCCTTACAATCAATAGACTCAAAAGATGATTCAAATTGTCGCGTATCTCAAATAAATTTGAATTCAATACACTCGACTTAATTTGAATGCCAACAGCATTTCCCCACCTTGTGACGATATACTTTAACCTTGCTAACTTAGCAGTAAACTTACGCAGGTGGTTTAATATTCCATAAAACCGCAATATGGGTATATTAATTAATATAAAAACACATCACTATAAATATTTTTAGAAGGAATACCTGATATAAAAGCAGCCATTTTTAGCTTTTTTGTTGTTTCTTCAGGTCCGCAAACATATACCTTTGCCGATTTATATTTAATTGCTTGCTGCAGGAAAACTTTATCAATAGGTTTACTCGTATCATCAGTGAATATGCTCTGGTAATATTCTACCTGATTGTGAGAATTAGCAAAATGCGTCAATTGAGTATCATAATAAAGATCTTTTTTCTGATATCCACCATGAATAATAATGATTTCTCCTTGATGATCCTGCTTAATTGCCTCCCTCAAAATTGCAATTAAAGGCGCTAATCCTGTACTCGTTCCAGCTAATAATAAAGGGTAGGTTTCTTTATCAGGGTTATAATAGTAACAGTCACCAATTGGTCCTCTTAATTTAACCTTAGTCCCTTCACTCGCTTTATTTTTTAGCCAATTACCCATCTTACCTGTTTCAAAAATCTTGATATGTAGTTCTATATAACCGTCATCTACTGGAACATTTGCAATCGAATAACTTCTAATTTCACCTAAGGGATTAACCAAGTTAAGATACTGGCCTGGTATCCAAACAGATAAATCATCCACCAACAACTTTAAACTTAAAATATTATCATTTAAATAATCTAATGTTTTAATACTTGCTGGAACATCAATATCATTATTACTTGATGTATTAAAAGTAATGGGAGCTTGAGGTTTAGCGATGCAAGGTAAGAAATAATTTTGATGGCATAAGGTTTCTTTTAATCCTGTTTGCCAATCAGGTTTCATCTCACCTTCTGTTATTTTACCAACACACGATTGGCATACTCCAGATTTGCAAGAATGACTGTATTGAATATTATTTCTGAGCAAACATTCTAAAACAGTTTCATTATCCTGGAGATCAAACTGATGTGACTCATACCTAATCGTTGTCATAAATCACCTATTAAGCACATCATCTCTTACACTATTTGCAATATCAGCCACCTGCTGGATATCCTCATCTTTTGCACCAAGCTCTTTCAATGTTCCGCCCAAGTGCTCAATGATAACATCAACATGTGTGTCATTTAATCCACGTGTTAGCAAGTGCTTATGCCCTTCACGCATATCCTTACCGGTATACTTATTAGGCCCACCAAATACCATTGTTAAAAAGGCTTTTTGTTTTGGAATTTGTTTATCCATGTCAACATCGTCAAAGAAAAAATTAACACGATCATCTACCAATACTTTACGGTAAAAAATATCTACTGCTGTATCAACAGCATTTTGACCACCCAGTCTTTCATAAAGTGTTTCTTTCATAGTATCATTCCTGTTATGCTAATTACATTAAGATGTATTTCAAATACATCTTAATTGTACGTAACAAAATACGACAAATCAATAGCGGTGGAACAATTAAAATGCAGTTAACACAATTTACAGATTATTCATTAAGGGCATTAATTTTTATTGCAATCAAAGATGGGCCAGGCACAATTACCGAAATATCAGATAGTTATAAGATATCACGACACCATCTAGTTAAGATTATTCATAAATTAAGCCAACTGGGGTATATACATACCACCCGAGGCAATAAAGGGGGTATTATCCTGAATAAGCCAGCAAATGAAATTAACCTTGCTCAGCTAATACAAGACACCGAGCCTAATTTTCACTTAGTTGAATGTTTTGATAAAGAAAAAGGGACTTGTTGTATCATTCCTGTATGTAAGTTAAAAACAATACTACAATCAGCCCAAATAGATTTTTTGAAAAACCTAAGCCAATATACTTTGGCGGATATTATTCAAAATAAACAACAATTAGCTGAACATTTGAAGCTAAAATAATAATACGTTCTGGCATAAATTAGGTAATTAACTTATACCTCTGCAGTTGCTTCAGCCAATTTTAATATTTTTTTACATTCTAATAATAATGACCGCCGATTTTCATTCGGTAATATTTCAGCCAAAGACTGATTTACGACTGATTTAATTTCAGGAATTAGGTCAATTTTCTCAGGATGAATATACAAACTTCTACCATCCCTGCCCAGCCATCCATTTGATACCATTTTATTCACAAGCTTAGAGATAGTGTGACGTTCTTTTTGCAGCATGATGCAAATATCTTTTTGAGCAATATGTTTCTGACTAAAATGCATTACTGCAATGACATGCCATTGTTCTGGCGAGAGTTTATATTGTTCTAATGATTTAGTTACTTTATTCCTTAACAAGAAATAAAGCTTATGAAAGTTATAAGCCAACGAATCATCTAAAAACATCAAGCCATCAAATTTCAATTCTGTCATATTTTTGAATACTCTTTGAATTTATAAAAGTTATATTTATCAGGCTTTATAGGTCAATTATTTGACCACCCCAAACAAAGCCAGCACCAAATGCCTCTAACAATAAGGTGTCACCTTTTTTAATTTTTCCACTTTGAATTGCTTCATATAATGCAAGCGGTACTGATGCAGCAGAAGTATTTCCATGATCTTGAATTGTTGTCACTACTTTCTCAACAGGCATATGTAATTTCTTGGCGGTTGCCTCCAGAATTCTAATATTTGCTTGGTGTGGCACCAACCAATCAATGTCACTTGCCGACAGACCTGCTTTATCTAAAAGCTCCTGAACCAGTGAATGCAATTGAGATACAGCCGACTTAAATACTTTATTCCCTTCCATTTGAATAGGATATGCCTGGTTTCCTGTCTGATATAATGGCTGGTCAAAAGAATTTTTAATATATAATAAGTCTCTATCTTTACCATCACTATGCAATACCGATGAACGAATACCAGGTGTTTTGCTCTGGCTTAGAATAACTGCACCAGCACCATCCCCAAATAAAATACAAGTTGATCGATCATTAAAGTCGAGCGTCCGGGACATTCTTTCTGCACCCACAACTAACACATGCTTTGCTGTGCCTGATTCTACATATTTACTGGCAATATCTAATGCATATATAAAGCCACTACAAGCAGCTGCAATATCAAATGCTGGGACAGTCTTGGCACCAAGCTCATGTTGAAGCAAACAAGCCGTACTTGGCATAATATAATCGCCTGTACTTGTCGCAACTATAATTGCGCCAATATCATCTATATTAATACCAGCATTATCAATCGCTATTTTTGAAGCCTCAAAAGCCATACTAAGTGTTGTTTCTTCATCTGCAAAATAGCGACTCTGAATACCAACACGTTGCTGTATCCACTCATCAGATGTTTCAATGAACTGTTTAAAGTCATCATTCAGTATTCTTTTTGATGGTAAATATCCACCTACACCTGTTATTTTAGCAAACATACATATAACCTCATCACTCAATACTTGCATTATATGCCTTTTTGCTTCATATGCAACAAATTAAATTGCATATGCAACAAAAGTATTCAGTCTAAAGCACCTATGAAAAATATCTATATGAAAATTATAAAAATTAATTACAGAATTAGAATAAATATTGGGCATGAAAAATTAAATGCGCTTCAATAAAAGAGGCAATGAAAAAATAACTATGGTCATATCCGCTTTGATAACGCACTTCAATAGGATAGTGATTAAGAGTCGATGCCTCTTCAAGCGTGGATGTTAATAATTGCTCTTTAAGAAAATCATCATTAGTACCTTGATCAACCAATATTGGTGTAAATAACTGCGCTTGAGTAATTAGCATGCTTGCATCATATTCTTCCCAGTCAAATTTATTATGACCTAAGTAATTTGTGAATGCTTTTTTACCCCAAGGACAGTTTATTGGATTACTAATCGGGCTAAATGCACTAATGCTTGTATAAGCGCCAGGATTTTTCAACCCGGAGATCAAAGCTCCATGCCCGCCCATTGAGTGTCCACTTATTGCTTTTCGATTCGTTACAGGAAAGTTAGCTTCTATCAGCATCGGTAATTCAATGCTAATATAATCAAACATTTTATAATTTTTGTTCCACGGCGCCTGAGTTGCATTAATATAAAACCCTGCACCTAGACCAAAGTCATAACTTTTATCTGGGTCATCAGGCACATTTTCACCACGCGGGCTGGTATCGGGCATAACCAACATAATTCCTAGTTCGGCCGCCATTCTTTGAGCACCTGCTTTCTGTACAAAGTTTTCATCAGTACATGTTAGTCCAGATAGCCAATATAGTACGGGCACATTCTGGGTTTCAGCAATGGCAGGAATATATACTGAAAATTTCATTGAGCAACGTAATACATCTGACTCATGCTCAAAGCGTTTTTGCCAACCACCAAAAGATTTATTCTTGCTAAGCTCTTTAATTTGCATAAGCTAATCCTCTACTCGTCAAATAAAACAACACTTCGAATACTTTCGCCCTTATGCATAACATCAAAGGCTTCATTAATTTTGTCTAACGGGTAAGTATGCGTAATAAAATCTTTTAAATTGAAAACACCATTCATATAATCTTCAACGTAGTTTGGTAATTCAGACCGACCTTTCACGCCACCAAAAGCGGTTCCCTTCCAAACTCTTCCTGTCACTAACTGGAATGGGCGTGTGGATATTTCTTGCCCAGCACCTGCCACCCCAATAATAATGGATTCACCCCAACCTTTATGACAACATTCCAACGCTGAACGCATCACGTTAACATTACCAATACATTCAAATGAATAATCAACCCCGCCATCAGTTAAATCTACAATCACTTCCTGGATAGGTTTATCGTATTTGTCAGGATTGATACAATCTGTTGCGCCCAACTTCTTGGCAAGATCAAACTTACTTTCATTAATATCGATAGCAATAATTCGTCCAGCCTTAGCCAAATTTGCACCAATAATGGCAGCTAGACCAATACCACCTAGACCAAAAACAGCAACCGTTTCGCCCTCTTTCACTTTTGCTGTGTTTTTAACGGCACCCATACCTGTTGTGACACCACACCCAAGCAAGCAAACTTCTTCAAGTGGTGCTTCTTTATTAATTTTAGCTAAAGATATTTCAGGCAAGACCGTATATTCAGAGAAAGTTGAACAACCCATATAGTGATAAATTGGTTTGCCATCTTTATAAAAACGCGTTGTACTATCAGGCATAACCCCCTTGCCCTGCGTGGCACGAATTTTCTGACATAAATTAGTTTTACCTGAAGTACAGAACTTACATTCACCACATTCTGGTGTATATAAAGGAATCACGTGATCTCCCACTGAGATACTTGTGACGCCTTCGCCAACAGCTTCAACAACACCACCACCTTCATGACCCAAAATAGATGGAAAAATACCTTCAGGATCAGCGCCAGACAAGGTAAATGCATCTGTATGACAAACTCCAGTTGCTTTAATTTTAACCAACACCTCACCAGCTTTTGGCGGCATGACATCCACTTCCTCAATAGTAAGAGGCTGATTTGGCCCCCAAGCAATCGCTGCTTTTGATCGGATCATTTTTTCTGACATCTTTACTAAACCAATTTAAATACGAATGTTTGTTATTATTGCATGGATCAATGGTATCAGAAACCCTCTCAATGTTTATAAAACCTTAGTATTCTATTGCTTAGAATTATTTAGCAATATGTATGTGGAAACATCTTAGTATTTTAAATACTATATAATTAACATAACGATATAATTTATGTGCGACACATTTTGAAAAAATTACTCAACTTACTCCTACTTTGGGGTATTTCTACAATGCTAATAGCTAATAATAAAATCATACCTCGTAAGATTATATCATTCTACGATCAAAATAATTCACAGGTAAAAGTACAATCAGAATCATTTGCTCAACAGCTTGTTCCAGACCTCGTTGAGATGCCACTAAATTATCTCGGCCTAACTGTTGAATACCATAGTATATACGAGCCATTGCCAGATTTAGATGACCCAAATATACTAGGCGTATTAACTTGGTTTACAATTGCTGACGCAGTCCCAAATGCCCAGGATTATATCACTTGGCTAATGAATGCCTTCAAACTTAAAAAGAAGGTAGTCATAATTGGTGAGCCAGGCTTTACTGTTGACTTTAAAACAAGGAAAGAAATCCCTCAAAAAGACATTAATAAGATTTTTAGATACCTTGGTATGGAATATAAAAACAAATGGGTGAATTCATACCATAGCAAAATTGTATATGAAGATCCTGCTATGTTAAATTATGAAAAAGTCATATCAGGAAAGGTACACCCTTATCTAGATACAAAAATATTTAACCACCAATATACTTCATACCTCAAAATCTCATCAGATGGAAATTTCAGAAATACTTCAGACTTAATTGTCACTGGCCCAAATGGTGGATACATTGCAATTGATTATGCATTATTCAGCATATATTCGAAACAAAAACAAAAAGACTTAAAAAAATGGATCGTAAATCCATTCTTGTTTTTTTCTCTTGCATACGACGTTAAAAAAACGCCTAAACCAGACGTTACAACGCTTAATGGCCTTAGAATGTATTTTTCTCACATTGATGGAGATGGTTGGAACAATGTTACTGAAATAAAAGAATATCCCAAAGGCACACTTTCATCTGAAGTGTTATACAAAGACATATTAAAAGCTTATCCCCAAATGCCAGTTACAGTTAGTGCAATTACAGCAGATCTAGACAAAGAATGGATTGGAACAAATCAGTCCATTGATGTTGCAAAAAAGATATTTGCTTTAGACAATGTACAACTGGCAACGCATACATACAGCCATCCATTTCAATGGGAATTTTTTGAACATTATGACTATAAAAAAGAAATCCCTTACCTACATAAATATGCATTTGGGAGCTGGGAAGATGATTCAAAATCGACTACAGACAAATACTTAGATCTTTTCAGCAGTCATGATGATGAAAAAGAAAAAGGTCATAATCATAAGCATCATAACCCATACGAATTGAGCGATGAAGATTATGAGACTCCACGAGGGTTTGCCAATAAGAAGTTTGACTTGAAAAATGAAATTATTGGGTCTTCAGACTTAATCACTGATCTTTCGCCTAAAAATAAAAAAACAGACATTGTACTTTGGAGTGGTAATTGCTCACCCTTTGAAGAAGCTATCAAAATGTCACGTGAAGGCGGAATGTATAATATGAACGGCGGTGATTCACGTTTTGATGAGGAATACGACAGTGTCTCTTGGATAGCACCTGTCGGAAAAGTTATTGGGGAAGAACTACAAATATACGCTGTCAACAGTAATGAAAATACCTATACCGATTTATGGACTGCCCGATATTTCGGTTTTAAATTTTTAACCCAAACATTTAAGAACACAGAAGAACCGATTCGACTTAAGCCAATGAACCTATACTATCATATGTATTCTGCTGAAAAAGATGCTGCCTTGTATGCCCTGTTATCAAATATAAAATATATTCAAAATCAACCTCACATTGCCATTACATCACTGGAATATATAAAAACTGCAATCGGATTTTATAGCACTGAGATTTATCAACAAAACGATAACTGTTGGTCAATTAAAAATCGAGGAAAATTAAACACTATTCGTTTTGATGATGCAAGTTTAAAACAAGTCAATTTTTCTAAGTCATCCGGCGTTATTGGTCAGAATTATTACCGTGGGGTGCTGTATGTTGCATTAGAGCCAACTTATACAGAACCTCTAATCTGCTTAGATGAAAAAAACAGTCTTGTTAATATATTTGAAACAAATGAACCCTATGTCATCTCCAGCACTTGGCAAATATCTAATTTAAATTTTCAGGACGATGAATTAACTTTTTATGCGAATGGTTGGGGGAAAGGTAAATTTGTATTTGTCTTACCTGAAGCTGGAACATATGAAATATCAACCAATGATGAAAGAAGCTATACGATAACAACGGATGGTAATTTTTTAACTTTTTACATATCAAATGATTCTTTTAAAGAATTAAACTTTTCTATTATTAAGCAAGAAAAATAAGATTAATAATCCTTGCTAGTTTCTTTAAGCATACATCCTAAAATGATCGCAATTAATATACATATCGGTATTATATAATAAGCAAGTTGATAACCCACGCCTGCTTGAATGTATCCAAACACGATTTGAGCAACGGCACCTCCCCCCATTATAAGCAATGAAGCCAATGATGTTGCTGATGCTGAAATTTCAGGATCGTTAGACTCCGTAATAAGTGGGTAACCAAGTGTTTGCGCTGCTGTTAAGAGACCAATAAAGAAGAAGATAATAATTAAGGTATCTGGTCCAAACGAGTGGATAAACAGTAAAAATGTAATCCCGAGTGATAACAAACCACCAAGGATAATATATGGTTTTCTTAAACCTGATTTATCGGAAATTTTATTCCAAATTGGTCCACCAATCATAAAACCAACACTGATAATACCCGTTACATTCGCTGCTTGTTGAGCTGTGATATTAAAGACATGATCAAGATAAGCCTGACCAAAACTGAATTCTAAAATCATAACAGGAAAGTTCATTAGCGAAATATACAAACCTGCAAACCAATTTTGACGCTTAGTCATCACCACACCAAGCTTTTTAAACGCTTCAGAAATCTTTTGCTTGTCTTGCATTTTTTCAATGCTTTTAGGTGTTTTCACACAAAGTAAAACGACCAATAATACGACCAACCCAATAATGATATTAACTATTTGTACTGCCGCACCAGAGTTAAAATATGTTAGCAATGCTCGACCACCAGCATTACCAAGATAACTACCCAAAAATGCAACTGTAATCGCCATACTGATAGGAAAACCAACAGATCCCTCATGAAACCAGTTTGCAGCAACACGCACACAAGCCAATAAAGTAAAGGCGCCTGCCATCCCGATAATCAACATGCACACATAGGCAATGAAGGCGGTAAAGGTAAGCAACATCCCTAAAACACCCAACACCATCACTAGAATAGAAACACTAATTACTTTCTTTGCTGAGTATCTATCTAGCAATACTCCCGCTGGGATAAACATCAACACATTACCAATTAAGTACATTGAGGTAAATAATCCGTATTGCTCTAATCCATACTTCATCGTGTAATAATCAACAAGCGTATTACTCAGCGAAAGTTGTATAAACCAATAAAAGAAAAAGAGAGCCGCTGCTAGTACTGAGACCCAGCCTTTTATGTTCAGTTGTGTATTTTTAAGCATGGGAAAAGAGCATTTAACTGTTTGAGTTAAAAAATAATAGCGTCATATAAAATAAAAAACATTAATAATACAAACAACTTAAAGGATTAAACACTTTAAAATTGCTATTTTTAGTGAAGACAAGTAGACTGTGCGCTTGATGCAAATGTATGCATCATCAACATTAATTAGAGAATATATATGACATTTAATTCATTGGGATTATCCAGCCCAATCTATACCATTTTAGATAAAAAAGGATACAAAAAACCAACACCTATTCAGTCAAAAGCAATCCCTACTGTTCTTCAAGGTAAAGATGTAATGGCATCTGCGCAAACAGGAACCGGTAAAACAGCTGCATTTGCCCTGCCAATTCTAGAAAAATTATCTACGCAAGAGCAAAAAAACCCAAAGCAAATTAAAGCCTTAATTCTTACACCAACTAGAGAATTAGCAGCTCAGGTGTTTGATAATTTTACAACCTATGGTGCGAATTTAAATTTAACCGCTGCAATTGTATTTGGTGGCGTTAAAATAAACCCTCAATTTGCAAAGCTAAAAAGAGGTGTGGATATACTGGTTGCGACACCAGGAAGATTTTTAGACCTATACAATCAAGGCGCAATCAATCTAAAACATGTAGAAACATTTGTATTAGATGAAGCAGACCGCATGTTAGATATGGGCTTTATCCCTGATATACGCAAAGTAATTAGCTACTTACCAAAACAACGTCAATGCTTATTATTTTCAGCCACTTTTTCTCCTGAAATTCGAGTACTCGCAAAGTCGATTATGTCTAACCCGGTTGAAGTTTCTGTTAATCAGAGCAATTCTACAGCTGCAAAAATAGACCAAATTATGCATCCCGTCGATAAATCAAAAAAAACAGCAGCATTATTAAACATCATTACAGAAAATAATATTGATCAAGCTTTAGTATTTACTAGGACAAAACATGGTGCAAATAAGCTCGCAACATTCTTAGAAAAAAATAAAGTCAAAGCAGCGGCAATTCACGGTAATAAGAGCCAAGGTGCAAGAACAAAAGCTTTAGCTGATTTTAAATCTAACCAGATTCAAGTATTAGTAGCCACTGATATTGCTGCTAGAGGACTAGATATTAACTTGCTTCCACACGTATTTAATTTTGATCTACCTAATGTACCAGAAGACTATGTGCATAGAATTGGAAGAACTGGTCGAGCAGGTGCAAACGGACAAGCGATATCACTTGTTTGTGCCGACGAAATAAAAGAGTTACTTGGTATTGAAAAGCTACTTAAACAAAAACTACCAAGAACTTATTTAGATGACTTTATGCCTGAACATGAAATACCAACCTCAATGAAAAATGTCAGGATAAATAAAAATAATAATCAATTCACTCCTCAGAAAAAAAGGCCAAGAAGATCATATAGATAAAAGAAAATATGATGTTAAGTAAGATTTATTAATCTGTTGCTATTAATACAAGCGTATCACCCAGCCGAGTGCTGGCAGGTGAACGCTTGCCAAATACAATACCATCACATGGCGCATAAATTTTAATCGGCTTTTTTTGGGGATATTGAATTTGATGAATTTGCCCCACCGGTTTCCCTTGTTCTACAGATTCACCTAAGTCATAGAATGGTTCAAACACGCCATCTTCTGGCGCCATGCAGAAACCATTATCAGGCAACGTATACACCTGTGTTGATTGAGTTAAAGCATGGTTATCATCAACTAATATATTCATACTTCTTAATGTATTTTTAACACCTTCTAGGGCAATATTAACCGTTTTTGCTGTCACCCTTTGCCCACCCGCTAGCTCAGTGCTTAAGAATATTTTACCTTGCGACTCAACATAGGTGTCTAACATTCCACCGCCATCAAGCTCTTCTAAAATCAAGCTATATGGTGCATCAAATGCTTTTAAAACTTTTAAACGATCATCTAAGGTTTTTTTATCTGTACTATCGTGAATTACCCCACAAGGCAAGAAATCTAAAGAATAGCCTCCAGAATGAATATCTAACACAAAATCAGACTCTGGTACCAACACATGTGAGATAAAATGTGCTAATCTCTCAGCAGGCGTCCCATCTAACTTACCAGGGAAAACACGATTCAAGTCCTGGTCTCTATTTGGTGTTAAGCGTGTTGCTTCGCTAGAGCCTTGAATATTTAAAGCAGGTAATATAAATACTCGCCCTTGAATTTGTTCTGGATTAATTTCATGACATAAGCGATTCAAAGCAACTTGCCCTTCATACTCATCACCATGGACACCGGCACTTATCATTGCAGTTGGGCCTTTTCCATTCACAATGACAGTATAAGGAATTCGTATCACCCCCCAGGCAGATCTATTACTTGGGCTAGGTATATCCAACCAACCAGTTTGCTTGGTACCGTCGTCTGAAATGACATGTACTTTTAAACTTGTATTAACATCATTTGCTAAACTCTTCAGCATTATTTATTCTCCGAAATAGTTCAATGAAACAGATACTGCATACTAACAGTATCCGATAAGTGTGATTTATTTTTATATTAGTTAATAGATGTTTTTAGTCGCTCGTCCATTTCTTTAATGTCAGAATCCTGAACGAATAATTTTCTAGGAAAATCAAAAAATGATTCCCCACCGTTTTTAGTAATGCGAATTGTTTCTGATATCGCCATTACATGCTTCCCTTCAACCCCATACAACCATGGAATTAAATGGAAAGTCATATTCTCTTTTAACTCAATATCCATTCCTGGTTTAATGCTAATTAAATGACCTTCATCCCAACTCGGAGCAAAAGCAATACCAAGCGAATAACCTGAACGAGATACCATACGCCCACTAATCAGGTTTTCTTCAGCAGCGGTACTAGCAATATTACTCATATCAGAAACTAACATACCCGGCTTTACTTTTTCTAGTACTAAATCAATGGCATTCACAACTGACTTTTCTGCCGCAAGCATGTCTTTAGATGGTTCACCTAATAACACGGTACGCATCATGGCTGAATGGTAACGCCTGTAACAACCTGCCATTTCCAGAAATACACAATCACCAGGCTGTGTAATATAACCTTCCCAGGTTGCATGTCCATATAAAACACGAGGTCCAGCAGAGATATAAGGTCTCTCAGCAGGACATTCACCCCCTGCTTTGTACATAGCATAATGCACTTCGGCCGCAATATCGTTTTCGCTAACGCCGACTTTTGAGGCTTTAATGCCTGCCGCCATTCCAGCAACACAAGCATTAGAGGCTTTACGCATCATATCAATTTCAAATTCAGACTTACAAACACGGTCAGACTCTACAATACCAGTACAATCAACGAATGTTGCGTCAATCAATGAATGTATTACATGTTGTTGTGAAATATTTGGAAAATATGGGCAAGTCAGTTCATAACCAATCACTTTATTTGCAAGGTTAAACTCATAAATTGTTTCCAAGAAAACATCTAATGGATTTTGAGTATCGATATATGATCGAGTAATTTCAACCCAAGTTCTTGGACCAATATTCGTTTCTTCTAAATATCTAAGCACCATAAATGGTTCTTTATCAATGGGAACAACTATGGTTTGAAATTGGTCATAACCTGTTGTTTGATGACCCGTTAAATATAGAATGTTGGCAGGATCATTAATCATTACCACGTCTAATTTCCTGTTTTCCATCCTACGGCGTAGATTGTTAATTCTTCTTTTATATTCTTCAAGTGGGAAGCTCAAACCATTATGGCTTTTCATCCATGTTCCTCCATCTTCCAAAATTAAATTGCGCCACTTATAACTATAATCCTGTAATTGCAATTTCTCACTAGACAAAACAAAGATAATTAAATTTTTTATGCCTTTTTACTAAAAATTTAATTTTTCTCAGTTTTATGAATAAGCAACCCTAAAGCTGAACTTATTAACCAAGAAATGGGGAGAACAATTAAAGCCCATTGATATGCGCCAGCACTATATTCTGATGGGTCTATACCGGGTGACTCAAAACTTAGAAGCCAGCCGACCAATGGCTGCATGAAAGAGCCACCCAGAATTAATGTTGTATTTACTAGACCTGTTACTGTACCTATAAGATGCCTAGGGTTTATGAAAACAGCATGCAAAAAGCTTAACGGAATAATACCGACACAAAACCCAAAAATAAACAGCAAGACAAATAAAACCTGCAACGATAAACCAGGAACATACAATATGATTATTGAGGTGAAGACACCAATTAACGGTATCCATATGAGCATTAAACTACTCTTAATATATTTAGCGGATATGCCTAATATTGGAGATCCAATAGCAAAACCAATCCAACAAGCTGAAATTTGGCTCGATGCTTCAGTCGCATTTAAGTCATAAGCTACTTCTAGATAAGGTATACCCCACAGTGAAGCAAGTGCCGACATCGGCCCCCAAGTAAATAATGCTTGTGAACTAACTAGCCAATTTCTAGGTTTTTTTACAACATCACTTACACACTTAAGCATAGTGGTTGAAGCTCTTTTAGCACAATGAACATGATTCTTTGGGTAACCTCTAATAGCTAGCGCATAGATTATTGCCATAACGAGACCAATACACCCAAGCACGATTGAAATTGAACGCCATGAATAGTTGTTAAGCAACATAGCAATGGGGACTTGCCCTAAAATAGCCCCTAGACTTGCCATAAACTGAACCATGCCAGTCATAAATGCATAATACTCTCTTGGGAACCAATGGCTAATCAAAAAATAGACACCAACCATGGCAAACCCTGCACCAAAGCCTATTAAAAAGCGACTTAAAAATGCTAATACGAGATGGTCAGCATAAGCTAAAAATATTGACCCAATTGCACAACAGGTAATTGCAAATGTTAATACAATTCGAGGGCTATATTTGTCTAATATGACACCCACTGGTATCTGCATAATTGAATAAGCGATTAGAAATGCAGCACTAAACCACCCAATCCCTGCACCATCAGTATGGAATGCATGAATCAACTCACCTGTCATACTACTAGGAAGTACTCGAAGAATAAATTCGTAAATGACAAAGAATGCCGCTAAAGAACAATTAAAGATAGCCAAAAACCAAAGCATTGGCGACATCTTAAAATGAGTAGGCTGTTCTGCATTTTTTGGCATACTTAAACTGTGAATCTTAATAAATCAATTTAATAAGACTATCTAAAATCTGACTTAATATTTTAGAAAACACAAAAAAAGTAAAAATTAGAAAAAGCTTGAATATATTTTAGAATAAGAAAGTAACAGAAATTATTCCTGTTACTGCGATAATTACGCTTTAGCAGTTTCTTTAATATTAACTTTTGCCAAAGCTTGTTCTAAGTCTGCAATTAAATCGTCAGATGACTCAATACCAGTAGAGTAACGAATTAAGCTTTCTGGAATACCTGCTCTTACACGTTCTTCAGCTGTAAGTTCAACGTGACTTGTTGTTCTTGGTGGACCAACAATTGTCTCAACACTACCTAAGTTAGCAGCACGATAAACATACTGCATTGCAGTCATACAAGTTTTAACACTCTCAAACCCGCCTTTTAGTGAGAAACTTAACATTCCGCCAAAACCCTTCATTTGTTTTTTAGCAATATCATGTTGAGCATGGGAAGTTAACCCAGGATAAAACACACCTTCTACTTTAGGATGCTGTGATAAAAACTCAGCTACTTTTTGAGCACTTGCATTCTGACGCTCTATTCTAAGCGCAAGTGTCTTCATACCCCTAAGCAGCAAGTAAGCAGACATTGGGTGTAAAGTTGCACCTGTAATTTCACGGAAATTGAAAACTTTATCTACAAGTTCTTTTTTACCGCAGATCACGCCACCTAATGCATCTGCATGGCCACCTAAAAATTTAGTTGCACTATGCACAACAATATCTACACCAAGTAAAATTGGGTTTTGATTTATAGGTGTTGCAAATGTATTATCAACAATAACGATTGCACCAACTTTTTTTGCTGCATCAGTTAAACGTTTAATATCAACAACTTTTAAAGTTGGGTTTGTTGGTGTTTCTAAATAAAGAACCTTACAACCTTTAGCTATTTCAGCCTCAATTTCTTGGTGATCAGTTGTGTCACATAAACATACTTCAATATCATATTTTGGTAAAATATCATTAAAGACTTTGTTTGTTCCACCGTAAGTATCTTTTACGCTGACGACTCTTTCTTTAGGTCCTAGTAATGTGAATAAGGTATTACTAATTGCTGCCATACCAGTTGAAAAGCTTGTTGCTGCTTCTGCTTGTTCTAGTATACGTATTTTCTCTTCGAACTGTTCTACAGTTGGGTTTGTATTACGTGAATAGATATGACCTTTCGCCTTACCTAAAGCGACATCATGCCACTCATCCATATCATCGTAACTATAGCTAACACTATGGAATACAGGAACTTGGGTTGTACCAGCGTATAATTCTTTACCTTCGCCAGCCCAAACGGCTTGTGTTTCAATATTTGTTGTTTTACTCATGACAAAGCTCCTTGCGTTTGATTATGTGCCCTAAGAGAATTACTGTAATTTACTTTGTAGGCAACTTTGTTACATAATTGGTGACTATTAATAACATTTACGGGAATGATTAATGCACAGCACTCATCTTAATCTCAAGCAATTTATTCATGCAAGGACAATCGCAGCAAATTTTGTAAAAAAAACACCTGTTGTTTATTCACATCCCTTAAGTCACATATTAGGACAAGATTTCTATTTAAAATGTGAGATGCTCCAATCAACAGGTTCTTTTAAATTAAGGGGTGCTGCCAATAAACTGCTCAATCTTCCCAAAGATAAAATTAAAAAAGTAATTGCTGTTTCTACTGGGAATCATGGCTGTGCAGTTGCATATATGGCACAAAATTTAGGTTTTGATGCATTTATCTACGTTTCTAACAATGTTCCTCAAAATAAGTTAGATAATATAAGACAATATGGTGCCAAAATTATTGTTTCTGGTCATAGTCAGGATGATGCTGAAGTTGAAGCCCGTAAAGCGGCTCAATCAGATGACGCGGCATTAATACATCCTTTTGATGATGAACAAATTATTGCTGGTCAAGGAACAATGGCATTAGACCTGGTTGAACAAATACCAAATCTTGAAAATGTCTTAGTCCCTCTTTCTGGTGGCGGATTAATTAGTGGCGTTGCTTGCGCATTAAAACAATTAGACCCAAACATTAAAATCATTGGTATTTCTATGGAAAAAGGCGCAGCAATGCAGGCAAGCATTCAAGCAAAAAAACCAATTGAAGTAGAAGAAGTGATTTCGTATGCTGATAGCTTACAAGGCGGAATTGGTCTCAATAACCAGTATACCTATGAATATACAAAAAAGTTTGTAGACGAATACATTCTAGTTGCTGAAGATGAGATTCTGTCAGGGGTGCAATACCTATTAGAAAATCATCGATTTCTTGTAGAAGGTGCTTCCGCAGTAAGTACTGCAGCTGTCCTTTCAGGAAAACTGAAGCATTTAAAAGGTCGTACCGCTTGTATATTGACTGGGAATAACGTTGATGCCAACATCATTCAAAAATTTAAGGGGATATCATGAACATTGAGATTATCCAAGAGTCTGAATTAAAAGAGAAAGTGACGATTACAACTGAAGCATTATTGTCAGTCGAACAAGCTTTTGTAAAACTAGCTGAAGGCAAAGTCACCATGCCACCTGTTATGCATCTTGATATAAAAGAATTTCAAGGCGAAGTTGATGTAAAATCTGCCTATATCCATGGTTTAGATAAATTTGTCATCAAACAGTCATCAGGCTTTTTTAATAACCCTAAGAAAGGATTACCCTCTTCTGGTGGGTTAATGATTGTGATTGATGCAACAACAGGATTCCCTTGTGCATTACTACTTGATAATGGCTATCTAACAGATATTCGTACCGCACTAGCAGGCGCAATTTCCGCAAAATACTTAGCCAATGATAATATTCATTCGGTGGGTGTAATAGGCTCAGGCAACCAAGCAAAATATCAACTTAAGGCTTTAAAGCTAGTACGTGATTATAAGGAAGTTATTATTTATGCTCGTGATACCAACCAAGCCAAAGCCTACAAATCCGAAATGGAAAATATTTTAGACTGCTCAATCAAAATTGCATCATCGCCCGAAGAAGTGGCTAAATCTTGCCAACTCCTTGTGACAACAACACCCGCAACAACTCCTTATATATTGCATGAATACCTTCACAAAGGACTACATATTACCGCAATGGGATCAGATGCAGCCGTTAAAAACGAAATTGATGCCAGGTGTTTTAATCATTTCGACAGAATAATTTGTGACACTGTAGACCAAAGCTTAGTGATTGGAGAATGCCATCATGCCCATATAGCTAATACTTTTAATTCAAACAAACATAAAGTATTAACACTTGGCGAAATAATTAAAGATAAGCCACTTGGCCGTCAGTCTAAAAAAGATATTACATTATGTGATTTAACCGGCACCGGCGCTCAAGATACTGCTATTGCCAAATTTGCATTGGAAGCATTATATAGCTAACCCGATAGAGCTTTAACACTTTTTGCTGCCATTTATGCCCATTCTAAAACGATTGAAATTTGCTAATAGATTAACTATTACCTGCATTCCAATCATCTTATCCTGAACATAACTGTTTGCAAAAAAATACTCACAACTCTATCGGGTTAGCTATAAAATTTAATATCCCGCTTTTATTACCTTGCCTGTCATCCGACCTTCAACACTTTTAGAATAAGCCAATGCTACATCAGCTACAGTAACTGGCTTATAGCCTCTAAAATAACTAGCATATTTACCCATTGCTTCTTTTACAACAGTAGGACTGACAACATTAATTCTTATTCCTCTTGGCATTTCAATGCTAGCACCTGTAACGAAACCATCAATTGCCCCATTAACCATTGCTGCAGAAACACCCTGAAAAATAGGTTCGATATTTAAAATGCCACTTGTTAAAGTAATTGATCCATTATCATTCAAATAATCTTGTGAAATTTTACTCAAGTTAATTTGCCCCATCAGCTTATTATTAATACCAACCATATGGTCTTCTTCAGATAAACTTTCCATTGATTTAAATACGACTTTACCTGTTGTACTAACAACTGCATCGATATTGCCAATTTGCTCAAACATATTATTAATTGACTCTTTAGACTGGATATCTACTTTGATATCACCATTATTTAAACCAGCTGTAATTACTTCATGACGATCGCCTAATTCTTTGACAACTTCTGCACCAATTAACCCTGTTCCACCAATTACTAATACTCTCATGATCTCTCCTTTTGTTAATTTATTTAACTGCTTTGACATTAAACACAGCTTAACAAAAAGATTAGTTTCGATATATAACCTAAAAATCATATAATTGTTTCTATATGGAAACAATAAGCATAATATGAATATTCTTTCGAACATGTCTATATTTACAGCTGTAGTCCAACACAAAGGCTTTACTAGCGCAGCTGAACAACTGGGATCCTCTAAATCACATATCAGCAAAACCATTACAAAACTAGAACAAGAATTAGGTGTTAAGTTACTATATCGCTCTACTAGAAAACTAAGCTTAACAGAGGAAGGTGAAAAATTTTATCATCACTGTATTCAAGTTATTCAAAGCGCAGAAAATGCAGTAAATGAGCTTAGTTGGTATAAAGACAAACCAAGTGGGATACTCAAAATAACGGCGCCAACCGCATTCGCAGAAGTAATATTACCTACAATTATCTTGGAAATAAGAAAAAATTATCCTGAGCTATCGTTTGAAATAAATGCCTCAAACCAAAATATCAATATTATTGAACAAGGTTATGATGCAGCAATTAGGTTTGGGCCGCTGCCACCATCAGATCTTTTTGCCAAAAAGATTGCTGAATTTGATATGGTATTCTGCGCAAGCCCTAAATTTATACATAGAGAAGGCATACCTAACAACACAAGAGAACTATTAAATTTTCCTCTTGCTAAATATCACAAAGACTTATTTAAAAATGATGATTTAAATCAGATATACAATAAAACAGAGAATAGAAAAAAATACCCGCTTATCAGCTCAAATAATAGCTTATTACTTAAGCAGTTAGCATTAAGCCATCAGTGCATTTCAACAGTCCCTTCTTATTTGGTTCAAGAAGAAATTGTAAACAAAAAACTAATGATAATACCCATTAAGCAGGTATTACCAAAATTGGAATTATTTATTGTCTACCCATCTAAAAAGTTTATTGCGCAAAAAACGCAGATATTCATCAATTTAATATCAGAGCGCATTAAGAATATATATTTAAAGTAATCTATCTGCCATTATGTAGTGTAAATTGTGACATTCTGTGACAAATCAAAAACAACTATGCCTTTTATTTGAACATTATTTGAAATACATTTATTCGATTAGATCATTTTAAATGGATATTAATGTGTTTAAATTCAAAACATCTACTGGCTTATTTCTCTTTGCGTTAGCAGCTTCCACTTCTTCCTCTTTCTCAAATAGCCTTTGCGAACAACAAGACATAAAAAGTCTAAAAGAACATATTGCTTCAAATTGCACTAGTTCTGATCAGACATGCAACATTGATACACCCGTTGCTATATACAGTAAAGATGCCGCCCAACTGCCAACACCACTGCCACCAATTGAAATTAAAGAAAATGGCGCACTATGTGTTACTAATGATACTTTAAAAGATCCAATTGAATTAAGCGCCCAATCATTTTTTATAAATAATGGCTTAATGCAGTTTGGCACAGCCAGCTCTCCATTAAAAAATAAAATTACCATAAAAATGACTGGGAAAAAATCAGCCGCACCTGCACCAAAACCATTATGTAAAGATACTGATTCTGGAATTATAGAATGCTCAACGATAGCAGAAGATTCTGCAAATACCCCTAATGGAAGAGACATTACCGTAATGGGCTCAGGCAAGCTAAAACTATATGGCGCAAAAGGGCTAACTAAAAACAGAGATACTAGTGAATTTTATGTTGACCATAAACCAACTAAAAACCAGACTACGGCAGGAGATGACACCTATATTCAGCTGAATCGAGATGATTATTTTAACAATATTTACGGTAATCAAAGCTGGACATTCTTAAGTCAACCAGCCGGACCAAGTTATTATGATAGTGAACATGCCTGGGTAAGCTCCCCAGTTTCATATTCAAGCATTGATGTGTATGTTGATGGTGAAACTAAACCATTAACCATTGACCCAGCTAATTATGCCAACTATTTGATGCTCTCAAAGAATATAGATAAAGATCCTGATACCACTTGGCAGCCAGGTGACTGGATTAGTGTCTCTACAACTAGCTTTTCTTCCCATCAAACCGAAATTGTACAAATTTGTAAAATTCACCAAGTAGATAACCCAGAGCGTTTTAGTGCAAAACCGCCTCCAATCAAATTAAACTACACCCTACCTGATACGGTCTCTCTTATTCAATTAGCAGATGGAACTACAACTTGTGACAATGGGGAAACATTAGCAGCAACGCCACTTAAACATTACCACTTTGGTTCATTAGCACCGACACCTGGTATATTTGACGCATCAGATAACGGAAAAGATTTTACCAATTCTGATGACCAAACATTTCAGCCTAAAGTTGGCCAAAGTTATCGCATGTATGATGGTGCTGAACGAAACTATGGTATTGATGAGCGTGCTGAGGTGGCATTATTGTCAAGAAATATTAAATTTACTTCTGATGCTCGACCAGGCGGTGATGGTTTTGATCATCTACAGCCACAATTTTTTGGTGGTCATATTGCTGTAATGAATCATGACGGTAAGCCTAATCCAGAAGTTAAAGTTGAACTTGTTGGTGTCGAGCTAGAGAAATTTGGTCAAGCAATGGTAGGTCGTTATCCGGTCCATTTACATAGATTAAACAAAGATGGGGGAAGCGTCGCTGATCCAAATCAATTACTCTTACAAGATGTTAGCGTCCATCATAGTTTTAATAAATGCTTTGTGGTACATGAAACCAAATCTGCTAAATTACACAATAATGTCTGTGTTCGTACTGTGGGACAAGGCATTTACTTGAAGACGGTTCAAATGTTTCAGGAAATACATTTATACGTAATTTAATAGTCGGGACAATGAGTGCTGCTATCCCTTATATACATTTTAAGCCAAGCAATAATGACGAAGAAAACTATATTTTAAGTCCTGATACTGGCAATAAAACGGGCTATAATCAATTTTGGGACGGTGACTATTTAGTTATGAATAATGTCATTAAATATGACGCCAACAATGTGCCTGACACATCAAATTCAGGCGCAAATACAGGACATCCTCTCGATCAACTTGAGCCAAATGGTTTTTGGATTACCAATTTAAATAATATATTTGTTAATAACTCAGTCGCTGGTTGTCAGTTTCAAGGTCGCGGCTATTGGGTGGTTAATCAAAGTGCTACTGCAAATAGTTTCCCAGCTCAAAATGCTTACCCAGTTTTTAGCAGTAATCGTGCCCATGGGTGTTTTGGCGGCCTAGATACTGATTCAAGAATGACTGCTGGCATTAATGGTAGCTTCACTAACAACCCAAAACCAACTGCCCCAAAAATTCAAATAACAGCACAAGGAACAGACCAACCACCAGTTGCTATCTTTAATGGTTTGGATATCACGCGTATGCGCTATAAAGGCGTTTGGACTCGAACATTATTTAGCAACATTGCCGACAGCTATTTTGCAGCATTAAAACAGGGCGTCACAGTGCTTGGTGGTGGCGGACCAGAAGGAAATATTTTTGGTTTCTGGTCCATGGTCCAAGACAGTGTTTTTGCTGGTATCACCCGCAACAATGTTAACCGTTATTTTGATTGCGAAAATTACGCTCAAACTATTTCCTCGTTTGACAATGAAAAAATACTAACCAGTGCTTATGAGGTAAATGGTTACAATGAAGCTTCGGAGTGCACAAGCTTACCCAAAATGGTAGCCGTTACGAAAAATGGCAAAACAACAAATGAACATATATTCTCGTTAGCGGGAGATCAATCAGCCACAAACTTTAACCTGCAAGGTTATACGTTTTACGATGGGCCAGCTCGCCTTGAGAACAATCGCTTTATTAATTTTAGAGCCGACGCCACAGATCGACATACATTGAAATCAGATAATTTACCAGATAATTATCCATTAGTTGGTGCTAACAAAGTTGATGTTTTAAAAATGCGTGATTACAGAAATACTAGCCAAATTAGCAATAAAAGTTATGCCGGAGGTACACACTATTATGGTTATGATGGTGATGCTGCCATGAGCTGGTTAAAAGCAAACGCACAAGCAGTTCCGCCTTCACAATATAGCTTGGGAAATCTATGGCAAAACACAGATTTTAAACACCAAGTTTTTACTGAGCTGTCAAATCTTTCTAACGAATTACACGATGGTGATAAATCTACTATCATAATCGATAAAGATGGCAGTTTATCTGGTTTTCGATCATGCGATGCTCAAGGCAAATGTAATATCGGCACAGAAACACTTGCCCATCATTTTCCAATCTCACTAAATAACTTGGATATCTACGCAACCGCTTATTCGCTTGATGAACCAGATTCATCAGGTCGTAATAATGTACGCCCATCTTCGTTAATGAGCCCACACCAATATGCGGGCATCAATATTGAAGGTGTAAATTTTGAAGCAGGTGATAATGGTCACCCAAAAATTAAAATCATACGCGACATGTCAGTTTATGGTAAATCAGAATTACCTTATGAAAAACTTACTGGTCGAGGAGGACAAGGTATATACGAACTATTTTTTATGAATCATATGGGCTATACAATTGCCAATGATGATAAGAAGACATTTAGCACTAACTTGTTATTGAGTTATTCAGACGCACCTATTGAACATTTATTCGCTAATCGAATTAGTATATGCGTAGGCAAGGGACTTGATGTCGATAAAATAAAAATCAATAAAACATTACGCCAATGGGGAACAACCCAGAATTATAATACACAACGATCTACATATTTAGAGGATGATTCAGTCGTTAAGAACCAAAAAAACTGTGACACACTATACAATAGTCCGAATAAGGCTGAACAATGGCAAGCCTGCTTTGATAACAAAACCCTTTCATTAACAAAAACTAATGACCTAAAAACCATTAATAAAGAACTTGTTGATGTCATATCAGACAATTCTCAACCTAATGCTGCTCAATCATATTACTATAATGCAGAAAATGGCATGCTCTACTTTAACATGATACAAGCAGGTAATGTAAAACCGAACAAAATCACAACACCTTATGTTAGCTGTGATATTGAAATTTATGAGTCAGCCTTAGAAGCCATTAAACAAACAAAAGACTACACGGACCCAGCATTGGTTGAGCGAGCACTGAGCATAGCTTGCCTAGTTAAAGACAACCAACCTCAACCAGAAGAATTGCTAGCTTGCCCTGATGAAGGGTGTGCCACCTATGCGCTAAATATTACCAATGCAGGCTCACCTCAGCCAAGCCCTTGTGATGTTAACAACATTAGCCAAGCTCAAATTGTGTCACCTATACTTGAAGACGGAAAACTACCATTGGGTTTACCATTATTTAATGAGTCAACTGGACAAATTAATTACCAGTCCGAGTATTACCTAGCATCAATGAATAACTTATCGCAACTCCCAATTAAATCAGGTAGTGTATTAGTCGCAGATAAACCATATTATTACCATTGCTCAAGCAATGTTAGTTATCCCCAAACAGGATACCTACCTCTAGCAGAAATACTTTGTACTGAGGATAATCTAATTGACTATACCGGGAACCCTGGCTTTTCTGCCACTTCCTTTGGATCTGATACACCAGAACCTGGCCCAGGGCCAGGCCCAGGCCCAACACCAACTAATGGTGTTAAATGGTTGTTAAATATGGGCCCAAATGTAGCAATGAGCTTAAGTATTGATGATGGTCAGTCTGTTTTAATATCAAATGGAAGTGACAAATCAACTATCACTGTCGAAAGTGGCTCTGAGGCAGGTAAAAATGAGATTTTTTACGTTGATAAAGATGTATTTTCTGCTGGTGTTGCGGCAACGCTAAAATATGGTCCTCCAGGTACAGCTGATAAATATAGTTGTCAAATTACTATGAATGATAAAGGTGCAAACCAAGCAGGTGGTACTTGTAACGAATGCGGGTTAGCACCACTTAGTGCCACAAGCACCTCAATTACGTTTGGTGCTAACTGTCATTAATAAATGACATTTCTGTGGTAGGTACTTTACGTGAGTTCAGGATAGGGATTAGATTTTCATAAGCTGATTAATTTTCCCGAACTCACGTTAATGTTAATAAATAATCGTAATTCGTTTTAAACGAAATACGTTATAAACGGTTAATCGCCAACAAGTCGCTTAATAGAGCAAAACCTGTTTCAATTTTTCCAGCACCAGGACCAGAAACCGCTACTTTCCCTAATAAATCGGTATCAATAGCAATAGCATTTGTCGCACCAGAAACCCCAGCAAGAGGATCACTATTATCAAGACATACTGGTTTAACTTCACCAACAACACCTTGGTCTGTTTTTTTCACATTTCCTAACAGCTTCCAAGTTTTACCTTGTGCCTGCGCATCTTTAATATCTTGAACTGTGATTTTTGTAATGCCTTCACACTTAACTTCACTTGTTTTTAATGGCGCACCCATAATAACATTTGCCATAATGACAACTTTAGCCAATACATCATAACCTTCAACATCGGCAGTTGGGTCAGCCTCTGCATAACCTAGCTTTTGAGCTTGGTCTAGTGCTGATTGATAATCGCAGCCTTTAGCCATTTCGGTCAGCATATAGTTTGTTGTTCCATTGAATAAACCAGAGACTTCATTAATTTCACAACCTGCTAATTCATTTTGAATCAGTTTAATGACAGGCGTACCAGCAATCACTGTGCCTTCAATTCCCCAAAAACATTTATTTTTATCTGCTATGGCTTTTAGATTTTTATAATCTACTGCCACTGGCCCTTTATTCGTTGTGACCAAATGTTTGCCATTTTCAAATGCAACACGATGATGATCAAGCGCAGGACCACCTGTTTTAATATCAGTATAAGTTGCTTCACAAATAATATCCGCATTTGTTTTAACGATGGTATCAATTGGATTTAAACCTTTTTCTGCAGAAAGCTTATCTGCAATAAGCTCTAAGCTTTCACCCTTTGCAACTTGAGATAACAATAAATCAATATCTAACCCGTTAGAGTTATAAACACTCCCAAAGCGATTATCTGCAATCGCTACGATTTGAAATTCATAATTATTTTCTTGTTTTAACTTATTTCTTTTATTTCTTAAAATTTCTAAAAGACCTTGGCCGACTGTCCCAAAACCTACAACTGCTATTTTTTGCATAGAATGATCCAAAATTTAATTCATAAAACTTCACAGTATGTTGCCATTTTTTCGGGAATAATAAAATGAAAGTTGAATAAAATTAGAGAACTCTAGAACAAGGCTAGATTAATAAAAGAGTGAAGAACTAGTTAATTAAAATTGTAAGGAGAGTATCTTAATAATTAATACGCATAAACATCGACAGATTCATTCAAAACACCAATCAGGTCATAATCTAGATTCGAATTATGTTGAAGCCCACCGTGATGAGGAATCGATAAAATAAGATTACTGCCATCAACTTCTACCTCACCAGATGGCATGAAAGTGTATTTATAAGTATGCAGATAAGTAATGTGATGAATTGTCCAATCAACAGAGCCAGAAAACTGAATGCCGCCTTTATCTGTTAATACACCCGAACTAAATCGATGAACATATAGTTTATTTGATACGCCCACAATGCCTTCATCTTTTTCTTTAAGTTGTTGCTCTGCATCTGCTTTATCAACATGAAATTCAACTAAAAATTTATCACCATTCTCAAATGCTGTCAAAAGCTGTTGATACGTTGTTATTTTATCAGCTCTCTGCTTGATCGAGAGCCGTTCTTTATGATTTGTATCATCTAGGCCTGAATTACATCCAGCTAATATCAACGCTGCTGACACACATAGTAGAACAGTTAATATAATATTTTTTTTCATGTTGCTAAACCTTTAATCTTTGTACTTACTCTAGAAGAATAGAATATATACCTATTAATACAATATTATTATATAACTCTAGTTAAATTTACTTTAAAAAGCTAAGTATAATCCAGCTCATTTGGCTGAATATCAATATAGTCTGGTGCTGGTATTTTTAAAAACTGTTTTGCTTGAATATACTCAAGCCCATTCAGGTATGCTTTGCACACACGATGCATTCCATCCATTATTTTCATTGAAGGGCAAAGAATAATTGGATACGTTAGGTCAACCTCATATATTAACTTAGCATGTTCAGCAACCGCTCTGCATGAAGGTGTATACCCATGATCAAACCAAAAAGGCTGATTTAATTCTTCAATAGACCCTATCGTCACTTCCATTGGATCAATAGAATTTGAAAGATTAATTAAACGCTCTACATCCCAGGCATAGAAACCATTAGGAGAAATTCGAAAATGGTATTGTTTTCGCATTATTTAATTCCATATGAATAATAAATTAACATCACCTAAACAGATGTTAGTTATGGATAGAAAAATGGTAGATACTAAAAATATCAGAAAAAGTTAGAGTATTAAGTTACATATAAGTAAGTGATGAATTGTATTCTGCAACTTCGCCACGAATTATTTTATGATATGTATCTTTACATATTGTGGTTACAGGACCCTGTTTGCCAGAACCAATGACTTTGTCATCAATCGATTTAATCGGCGTCACCTCAGCCGCTGTTCCAGTAAAGAACGCTTCGTCTGCAGCATAAGCATCTTCAAGCGTCAATGATTTTTCAATGACTTTGATGTTGTTTTCTTTAGCAATTCCCATAATGGTATCACGAGTAATACCAGCTAGAATCTTACCTAGAGACGGTGTATACATTGTACCGTCTTTAATAATAAAGAAGTTTTCTCCTGCACCTTCAGCAATTTTGCCATCTGCATCCAAGAAAAGGGCTTCGTGGTAATGCGTTCCTCTAATTTCGATAGAAGCCAATATACCATTTAAATAATGACCACATAATTTTGCATCCGCAATCGTTGATTTTGGATGTACGCGTATATATTTGGTGGTTTTGATATCCACCATATCATGCGGCAAATATGCGCCCCAAGGCCAACAAGCTACAATCAAATCTACTGGTGCACCATTCGGATTTACACCCATAATTCCATAACCAAAATAGACTAAAGGGCGAATATAACCCTGATCTAGTTTGTTAACACGAACAGTTTCAATAATCGCATCAGATACTTCTTGATGAGTAAATGGAACTTCCATTGCTAACGCATTGGCTGAATAAAATAAACGGTCAACATGTTCTTTAAGTTTAAAGATTGCTGGACCATTAGCTGTTTTGTAAAAACGGATCCCCTCAAACGCGCCACCACCATAATGCAGTGTATGCGTTAGAACGTGAGTAGTCGCCTTGTCCCACTCTACTAACTTACCGTTGTACCAAATATAATCTGTTTTTTGCATGACTATTTCCTCTCATACATAATTTGAAAAGATTTTCAAAAAGTATATCAACCCTTTGTCAAATTCGTCTGTTTTTATTGTAAATAAGCTGAAAATTATTCGTCAGTAACACAACCTAATGCAGATGATGAAACGGATTTAATATATTTATAGAGTGTGCCTTTTTTGACTTTATACTCAGGTGCACGCCAGTTTTTGCGTCTTTGTTCTAATTCTTCGTCACTCAAATGAACATCAATAGAATAAGCAATTGCATCAATTGTAATGGTATCCCCATCCTCTAATAAGGCGATAGGACCACCAACTTGTGCTTCAGGTGCGATGTGCCCAACAATAAAACCGTGTGACCCACCAGAAAAACGTCCGTCAGTAATAAATGCAACATCTTGCCCCATACCTGCACCCATAATCAATGATGTAGGTTTAAGCATTTCTGGCATACCAGGCCCACCTTTAGGACCTTCAAACCGAATCACGATAACATGACCTTTACGGATCTTTCCTTGCTCTAGCGCAGCTACCATTTCTTCTTCTGAATCAAAACAAATCGCTTGACCAGTAAACTTATCACCTTCTTTACCTGTAATTTTTGCAACAGACCCCTCAGGTGCTATATTTCCTTTCAATACACGTAAATGACCAGAATCTTTAATCGGGTTTTCAATTGGCTGGATAACCTCTTGGCCTGCTAGTAAACCAGGCAAGTCTTTTAAGTTTTCAGCAATAGTCTTCCCTGTCACTGTCATACAATCACCATGAAGCATCCCTTTTTCAAGAAGATATTTCATTACTGCAGGCAATCCCCCAATAGCATGAATGTCTGCCATCAAATATTTCCCACTTGGCTTCATATCAGCAAGTAATGGCGTTTTTGCATTTATACGATGGAAATCTTCTAATGATATATCCACATCAACTGCTCTTGCTGAAGCAATTAAATGCAGCACAGCATTAGTTGATCCACCTAAAGCAACCACAACAGTAATTGCATTTTCAAAGGCCTTCTTAGTCATAATATCTTTAGGCTTTAAATCAAGCTCTAATAGATTCTTAACTGCATCACCAACTTTCTCACACTCTGTTTTTTTCAACGGATCAACTGCTGGCGTGGATGCACTGTAAGGTAATGACATGCCCAAAGCCTCAATAGCAGACGACATCGTATTTGCCGTATACATTCCACCACATGCACCAGCGCCTGGGCAGGCTTTTTTGACAATTTCTTTTCTGTCTGTCTCAGTAATTTCACCAGATAAAGTTGCACCATAGGATTGGAAGGCTGTCACAATATCAATATCTTGTTTTTTAAAGCAGCCGGCTTTAATTGTGCCACCATAAACAATTAAACTTGGACGGTTTAAACGCCCGACCGCAATTAAACATCCAGGCATATTTTTATCACATCCAGGAATAGCCACACAAGCATCATACCAGTGCGCACCCATTGCAGTTTCAATTGAATCAGCAATTAAATCACGAGATTGCAGTGAGTAGCTCATGCCATCAGTACCCATAGAAATACCATCGGACACACCAATTGTATTGAAACGCATGCCGACTAAACCAGAATCTGTCACACTCTTTTTAATATCATTTGCAAAGCCTAATAAGTGCATATTACACGTATTACCCTCATACCACATGCTAGCAATTCCCACTTGTGGTTTATTCATATCTTGTTCAGAAAGACCTGTACCATAAAGCATTGCTTGAGAAGCACCTTGCGTCTTGTCTTGCGTTAAAATTGAACTATATTTATTTAACCGTTTACTCATGATTTTCCTCTTACTAATTTAATCCATTGTATGCATCTTCAAATGCTTCTAAAGAAGCCTGAATAATATCGGGCGATGCGGAATGACCAAGTGATTTCGCACTTCCTTTTTTTAGAATTAATTCTACGAACACCACAGAATTGGCACCAGAGCCACGTGTACCAACACGATATTCGGTTAACTCGTAATTGACCTTTCCTTTACAAGCAAGTGACAAAGCATTAATAACCGCATCAACAGGTCCAACCCCAGTACCCTCAGCTTTGTATGACTCATCACTAATCATGACTTCGACACTAGCTTTTGAAGTTTTATCCTTACCGGTTGAAACAGAGAAGTCGACCACTTTAAATGAATTCTTACTTGTGCTATCAGCATGCTCACGGACGTCCTGAACAATATCTTGAAAGTCAGCAATAGAAATATGTTTTCCTTTGACCAAGAAAGTAGAAATCATCTCTCGAATTTTAACAATATAAGACTCACTATAATTTGCACCTAACAGTGAATTCAATTCCTGCTTCACTTCATCATTTGAAGGTTTCTTTGTGAAAATAATTTTATCTCTATCTTCAAATACCATTGTACGACTAGCAAAAAAATTACTGTCATATAACTTACAAAATTCATCATCAGTAGGATTAATTGTCGGTGGTTTAATTGCAGATTTAAGTACCACGTTCGGGTCTTTCAAACCATCTCCAGTTAGAACACATACAATTTTTTTACCTTGCAGGCTGTCACTATTTTTTGATTGCTTTATTAATAAAGCTAAAGTTGCGGCAGATGCACTTTCAACGAACAAACCTTCTTCTGTTGAAAGCAAGTATTGAGCTTCTAACATTTCTCTGTCTGTTACCTCACCTGCAGAGCCTTGCGTTGTATAAATGGCTGATAAAGCTTTACTTGCATCAATTGGATTTGGCACAGCGATTGCAGTAGCAATAGTATTACATTTATCTGACTTAGTAATATCCGCCATGTTTTTTTCATAGCTTAATACAACTGAATTTGCGCCCTCAGCTTGAACACCAATCAACTCTGGTGTTTTATTGATTAACCCAAGCGCCTTATATTCTTTAAAACCTTTAGCATACGCAGTAATATTGGTACCACAACCAATCGGAATAACGACTTGATCTGGTGCTTGATATAGCATTTGATCAATTAATTCAAACGCCCCAGTTTTTTGACCTTCAACTCTAAATGCATAATCACCAGCTAAATAAAGATTCATCTTCTTAGCAATACGGTAGGCTAAATTTGCAGCATCGTTATAACTGCCTTTTACTTGAACTATCTTGCCACCATAAGAGATAACCTGTGCCAGTTTAGACATAGACACACCTTCTGGCACGACAATATAGCAAGGCAACTTTGCAGCAGCGGCATAACACGAACACGAAGCAGCCATATTACCTGTTGAAGCTAATATAATACCATTCGCACCCATTTCTTTGGCGACGGAAATATCAACAGCTGAACCTCTGTCTTTAAAAGAACCCGTCGGATTCTTACCTTCAACTTTAAAATATAAATCAATCCCTAATTGGCGACCAATTTTTTTACTTCTAATTAAAGGTGTTGCTGATTCCCTCAAGCTTACGAAAGAGTGCGGGCTTTTAATTGGCATAAAACTTAAATATTTTGACAAACAAGGCGAAGCCGCTGTGAAGTAATCCATATTAATTTTATTGCGGATATACTCAATATCCATATTCACTTCCCAGGGTGAGTCCTCACCTGCAAAAACGAAGTCATTTGTGTGAACGGGTTTTTTAGTTTTAAAATCTATTATTTCGTACATTAAGAAACCTTTAAAATTGAGATAGGAATTAAATTTAATTATGCCTCAGGTGACAACGGGATACGGTTAGTAATATCAACCTCTATTACTTCAATGATTTTAGCTAATTGTTTAACGATTTTTTTTACTAAAATATCATCAACCCTCGTAACAATATGAAAATGAGAAATGCCACTCACTTGTGTTTCGAACACATTAAGCTGTTCGATATTAATTCTATTACGTGTAAATACAGTTGAAATCCTTTGAAGAACGCGTAATGCATTTTCTGTGGTTAAGCTAATCATATAAGTTGACTTCATTACTTAGCCTCCGGCTCTAATAATACTTCACTAACACTTGCCCCAGTTGGCACCATTGGGAAAACATTACCTTCTTTTTCGACCATAATTTCAAGCAGATATGATCCTTTATGGTTGAGCATTTTATCTAGATGCTCATCAAGCTCTTCAGATTTCTCAACCTTACTACCAGCAATACCATATGCTTTGGCGATATACTGCAAATTAGGGCTACTAATATCTGTTGCAGAATAACGCTTATCAAAAAACAATTCTTGCCATTGACGCACCATGCCTAACCAACTGTTATTCAATACAATCACTTTCAAATCAATATTCTCTTGATTTAATAAGGCCAATTCTTGGATATTCATCTGAAATCCACCATCGCCAGAAATTGAAACAACCACTCTATCAGGCTGGCCTATTTTTGCGCCAATTGCGGCTGGTAAAGAATACCCCATCGTACCAAGCCCACCAGAAGTAATATGAGAGCAAGGTTTTGTAAATTTATAATAACGTGCAGCCATCATTTGATTTTGACCCACATCAGTGACAATAACAGCCTCACCTTTTGTTTTTTCACATAAACGATTGATTGCCTGCGCCATTCTGATTTCTGGCCCTTTAGGGTGAATTTGGTCTTTCACGACCACGTCATATTCTCTTTGTGTGCACTCTTTGAAGCGTTGATGCCATTTTGGATGTTTATTTTCATTCACTAATGGAATTAATGCTTTAAGCGCTGCCTTAGCATCGGCCATTAAAGCAACTTCAGTCACAACGTTTTTATTAATTTCAGCATCATCAATTTCAATATGAATCACTTTGCTGTCTTTAAGATAATTTGCCAAGTTACCCGTTACTCGGTCATCAAAACGCATGCCTACAGCAATAACCACATCGGCTTCGTTAGAAAGGACATTTGGTCCATAATTACCATGCATACCTAAATAACCAACCAAGTTTGGGTGATCCGTTGGCATTGAAGATAAACCATGAAGCGTAGAGGCAACTGCCAAGTCTGCTTTCCCTGCTAACTCAATCACTTCTTTCTGAGCGCCAGATATTTGCACACCATTACCTATCAACATGAAAGGTCGTTTGGCATTGTTAATTAAATCAGCTGCCTGCGCTAAGTCTTTCTTAGACATTAACGTACCAATTTCTGGTAACTGTTTGTCTGATATTTTCTCAATATAATCAAAGAATGCGATTTGAGCATTTTTTGTGATATCAATTAATACCGGCCCAGGACGTCCTCTTTGCGCAACCTCAAATGCCTTATCAATTGCGACTGGAATTTCTTCCGCATCAACGACTTGATAACTCCATTTTGTAGCTGGAACAGCCATACCTGTAATATCAGACTCTTGGAAAGCATCAGTACCTAATAAATGCTCGGCAACTTGTCCTGTAATACAAACTAGCGGAACGGAATCCAACAAGGCATCTGCCATCCCTGTAATTAAATTTGTTGCACCTGGCCCAGACGTTGCCATCGCAACGCCAACTTTTCCTGTTGCGCGTGCATAACCAACAGCTGCGTGTACCGCACCCTGTTCATGTCTAACCAGAACATGGTGCAGCGTATCTCTCACATGGTAGAGCTCATCGTATGTTGGCATAATTGCCCCACCAGGGTAGCCAAACATAATGTCTGCCCCATTGCGAATTAGTGTTCTAACAATTGCTTCAGCGCCAGAGATTTTCATGGTTAGCTATCCTCTATTTTTTTGGCTCTCAGTACATAAAAAAAAACCCGCAGTCTTGTTAAGAGTGCGGGTTTTAAAAGCATAGTGCAATACTACCAACACTCCATTCTGGGGAGCAGGATGACGACAATGCTAATAATGCTTTTATATGTACTAAACATTACATATCAAAAATGTGGTGAATTAATAATAATATTTACACTGCAATGCAGAAATGTCAATGATTGACAATGAAATTTTCAAGATTGAGTCTTTGGCTAGCGCTATAAATAATTTATGCTATGAAGTGTTCTTTAAATGCTTCGCTAATTCTGTTAAACGCAACTTCAAGCTCTTCATCTGAAATCACCAATGGCATCAAGGTTCTTAGAATATTCCCTTTAACGCCTGCCGACATTAAAATCACCCCTTTATCTAAAGACTTTGAAATGATCGCCTTTAATGACTCAGCATCAGGCTTACCGTCTTTAGAAGCAAATTCAACCCCAACCATCGCACCTAATCCGCGGATATTTGAGATACAATGATATTTATCATCCATAGCTTTAAAGAAAGCTTTCGTCTTTTCACCAATCTCAACAGAACGTTCAGACAGGTTATCATTTTCATAAATCTTAATTGTCTCTAATGCAGCTTGGCAAGAGAGCGGATTTCCACAGAACGTTCCGCCAATCCCTCCAACATGCGAAGCATTAATCAAATCTTCACGGCCAACAACCGCAGTTAAAGGTAATCCAGATGCAATTGATTTGCCTAATGTCATTAGGTCTGGCGCAACACCATAATTCTCCATTGCAAACATTTTGCCTGTTCTGCAAAATCCAGTTTGTACTTCATCAGCAATCATAACGATGTCTTTGTCATCACACAACTGTCTGAGTTTTTGAACAAACGCCTTAGGCATGGGTATAAACCCACCCTCTCCTAACACTGGTTCGAAAATAATTGCCGCCACTTCCTCAGCAGGTACAACTGTTGCAAAGACATGATCCCAATAAGCATCAAAATCTTCGACCTCACAAACTGAAGGATGAGGCACTTGATAGACCTCTGGTGCAAAAGGACCATAGTTAAACTTATATGGTTTAATTTTGCTGGTTAAAGTCATAGTCAGTAATGTACGCCCATGGTAGCCGCCATTAAAGCAAATTACTGCCTGGCGTTTTTTAGCATATCTAGAAATTTTAATGGCATTTTCGACTGCTTCAGCGCCAGAGTTAAATAAGCCTGCTTGTTTTGTAAAACTTCCAGGTGTTATTTGAGTGAGCTTTTCAGTTAATTTAATATATGGTTCATAGTTAACGATGTTGATACCAACATGAAGATAATCATCGGCTTGTTTCTTAATTGCTTCCACAACCGTATCAGGGTTATGCCCAGCATTCACACATCCAATACCACCAACAAAATCAATATACTCTTTTCCATCAGCGTCCCAAAGTTTTGCACCTTTGGCTTTTTTAATATTCAACTGCGTTAGCTGAAAAATTGCTTCCGGCATATATTTTTTTCTAAGAGATTGAAGATTGTTACCTGTCGTCATACCGTCACCCTATCAATTGTTTAAATGTTAGACTAAATTATACTTAAAAATTTGCTGAGTTTTCTTAACGTTAAGTTAAATCAAAAAGAAAAGTCAGACCATCATGATTTCTTTGGATTAAGACTTACTTCTGACTTTCTGTAACGCCATAAAACTGCACTATAGATAAGGCCAATCGTTAGCCAACAACATCCTACAACTAGTGATATGGTATGCATTAGAATTAAGATGGCTAATAACACCACTATTCCTAGCAATGGAAAGAGCAATTGCTTAAACATTATTCCAAGACCATTACGTTGTAATTTCCAACGTTTGAAGGTGTATACCATTACACTGATATTCAATAAAATAAAACTGAGGAGCGCACCAAAGTTAATCATCTCACTGACGGTCTGGATAGAAACACACAACCCAATGACAATCTCAAGCGCCATAATCAAGAGGATATTGTAATGAGGTGTCTGAAACCTTTTATTTACTTTACCAAATATTTTTTTAGGGAAAACACCATCACGCCCCATACCATACAATAAACGTGAACATGCAGTGGTCGCAACAATGTTACAAACAAACTGAGATAGAATAAAAGCTGAAGTAAAAATTATGGCAAATATTTCTCCACCAGAGCGTTCAGATACAAAAAATAATGCTGTATTACGCCAAACTAGATCATGAATACTATTCTTAATATCTGGCGACGCCAATACCCCCAGATAACCAATCAGTGTCATGGTGATTGTTCCAATGATAATGGAAATAAATATTGCTCTCGGAATATCCCTAACAGGGTTCTTTGCTTCTTCAGCCAATGTAGTGATTGCGCCAAACCCTAAAAAACTAAATACTGCAATCGATGTTGCGGTTAACAATGCAGAAATACTATCAAATTTAAAAGGCTCAAAACTAAGCAATGACATCACGCTATGGTTTTGATCAACAATGTATTTACCCCAGATAATGAAACTTGCAACCAATATCAATTCACCAATGATTAGCAAAAACAAACCCATTCTCATCAAAAATTTCACACCAAGAAGATTAATGGTACCCGTACTTAGAATGCATACCACAAGCACTAACCACGCAGGAACATCTGGAAAAAATTGGCGAAAATAAGGCACGACACTCATTCCAGTAATGGTTGGTAAAAATAAATAATCAAGCAATAAGACCCAGCCAGCAATAAAACCAACATATGGTGTAATGCATTTACTTATATACACATATAAAGAGCCTGCTACTGGATAACGTTTAACCATAAATGCATAACTATTTGCTGTGAACAGCATCGCAACAAAACCTAATATAAATGGTAAAGCAACCGTTTCACCAGATGTCGCCGCTATAAACCCAAATACAATGACAGGCGCCAATG